>WFUK01000276.1 GCA_015485015.1 Paracoccaceae bacterium
CTGTGATGGTGTCCAAGGTGGCTTGAGCCATGACAAATCGATCAGGGAAGGTGATCGAGCTTTGATCAAGCTCGATCCGGGCATCAGATAATGCAGTGCTGGCTGTCAACGTTACCAAACATGCCGCTAAATATTTAATTTGCATTTTCCCCCCATGCAGGGCGGATGCAAGGCTCTAGGATTCAGGGATAACGAAGGTTAGCCCCAGCAAGAGCCAGTTTTGCATTCCACCTCTATAATAGTGCAGTTTTTCAGCCGGATAACCGACCGATAGTAAGTTCTTGATGGCTTGGGGCGATTGCCCGCACCATGGCCCGTTGCAAAAAAGCGCAAGCTCGGGCGGATTGGTGAATGCCCAATCTCCGGCTGCATTTTGCGCCCCGCCAAGCTGCTGCAACAGAGGGGCCAGAAACGGATTTTCGGAGGCGGGATTCACCAGATTAAACGGAATGCTGATCGAGCCGGGGATTGTGCCGGCCTCATACCATCGCGAGGTGCGGGCATCTACCAGATAGCCTTCACCGGATTGCACCTTGTCTTCAAGAAAGGTGATCAGCTCCAGCTCGCCCATGGTTTCGACGCCATCCGCAACGGTGAGAGGCTGAACGCAAAAAGGCGGGCAGGCCCGCGAGGTTTTGGCAAAATCAGGGGTGATAACGGCGTTGGTATCTTGATCACGCTCGATCACAAAGAAATTATCGCCAACTTCGACCTCAACAAAAGGTAATTCTCGTGTGATCCATACCTCTTGAGAGATGGCCGGTGCTGCACCTGCAAATACTGCAGCAATTACAGCTAGATAGGATTTCAAATTTGGCACGCTGCGCCCCCCGATTGTATAAACAAATAGCTGTCAATGGGCAGAAATGCCTCAGCCTTTGAAAATAGGGTATCGATATATCTGAAAAAATCAACAAAAAAAGACGGGAAATCTATAAAGAACCCTTTCCAAGCCTTTCAAATCATTTGAAATTGAAGCGGCTCGGGTATGGCTGCGCCATTTTGGATGTTTTTCGCTTGTGCGAAGGGTTGGGCATTGGCAAGGTTCTAGTGAACAGATTTCTGGGAGAATCAAGCATGCGCTATGTGAGGGCCAAAGACAGCCAGGACGCGGTTTCGCTGATGGCGGCAGCCATGGACCCAATGCTTTTGGCTGGCGGCACGGATCTGCTGGTTAAGATGAAGCTGGGCCGGGCGGCACCGGATCTGGTGGTCGATCTAAAGCAGATCGCGGGAATGCGCGATATTTCCCCCGAGGCGGGCGGATTTCGCATCGGCGCGGCGGTTACCGGCGCTGAAATGGGAGAGAGTGACGCCTTAATGGCCGCATGGCCCGGTGTGGTGGACGCGGTGGAGCTGATCGGCTCGACGCAGGTGCAGGGGCGCGCGACCATGGTGGGCAACCTGTGCAATGGCTCTCCGGCGGCGGATAGCGTTCCGGCCTTGCTGACAGCCGAGGCGATGGTGCGGATCACCGGCGCGAATGGTGAGCGGGATATGCCGGTGGCGGAGCTGCTAAAAGGACCGGGTGAAACCACCTTGCAGAAATCAGATATTGTGACCTCGATATGGCTGCCCGCGCGGCCGGAGCGCGCGGGGGATGCCTATTTGCGCTTCATCCCGCGCACCGAAATGGATATCGCGGTGGCCGGCGCGGCGGTAAGCCTGAGCCTTGACGAAAGCGGCACGGTGCTGGCGGCGCGTGTGGCGCTGGGGGCCGTAGCCCCCACGGCCATACTGGTGCCAGAGGCAGCAAAAGCCTTGATCGGCAGCCGGCTGGAAGCCCCCGCGCTGGAAGCCTGCGCTGCGGCTTGCTCGGCAGCCTCGTCCCCGATTGACGACCGCCGGGGCACCGCCGAATTCCGTATCAAGGTGGTGGGGGTGCTGGCCGCCCGCGCTGCCAAAATCGCCTATAACCGCGCCGGAGGTTCGCTATGAGCAAGGTCCATGTATCCACCAGTATTAACGGCGACGAGGTGGAATTCCTCTGCGAGCCAAATGAAACCCTGCTGGATGTGCTGCGTGACCGGCTAAATCTGACCGGCGTAAAAGAGGGCTGCGGCACCGGCGATTGCGGCGCTTGCTCCGTTACGCTTGATGGCCGCCTGGTATGCGCTTGCCTCGTGCTGGGGGCCGAGGCCGAGGGCCATGCGATTGAAACCATCGAAGGCGTTGCCGTTGAGGATGAGCTACATCCGGTGCAGCGCCATATTCTGGAGCAGGCCGCGCTACAATGTGGCATCTGCACCCCGGGAATTGTGGTGGCGGCCAAAGCGCTGCTTGAGAAAAATGCAGACCCGAGCGAGAGCGAAATTCGCTATTGGCTGGCGGGCAATCTTTGCCGCTGCACCGGCTATGATAAAATTATTCGCGCGGTGCAAAGCGCTGCGGCGGAAATGCGGGGAGCGCAGGCATGAAACAGGATTTCAAAATTCTAGGCACCCGCCCGATGCGGCCTGACGGGCTGGATAAGGTCACCGGCAAAGCACAATTTGGGGCTGATAAATCGGCCACCGGCATGCTGCACGCTCGTATTCTGCGCAGCCCGCATGCCCATGCCGAGATTGTCTCGATCAACACCGGCAAAGCGCTGGCGCATCCGGGGGTGAAGGCGGTAATTACCGGCGATGATTTTTCCGATGTCAAAAGCCGCTGGACCCGCTACACGATGCAAAACTGCATGGCGCAGGGCCGCGCGCTTTATGATTGGCCATGCGGTGGCTGCGGTGGCTGCGATTAGCAAAAAGGCCGCCGATGAGGCGCTGAAGCTGATCGAGGTGGAATATAAAACCCTGCCGCATGTTACCGATGTGGACGAGGCCATGACCCCCGGCGCGCCGGTGCTGCATGAGGGGGTGAAGGCCCGCAATCTCGGGGAGGATGTCT
>WFUK01000277.1 GCA_015485015.1 Paracoccaceae bacterium
CAACAATGTTGCGCGCTGATTTTGTGAAGGACAGGCCCATGACCGAACTAAAAGACCTCTATAACATCGGAGAAATCCCGCCGCTTGGCCATGTGCCGGCGCAAATGCATGCCTGGGTGATAAGGCGGGAGCGCCACGGCGACCCCGATAAAAGCTTCCAGCTTGAGGTGGTGGATACCCCGAAACTGGATAGCCACGAAGTGTTGATCCTCGTGATGGCGGCGGGGGTGAATTATAACGGCGTTTGGGCCGGGCTTGGCGTGCCGCTCTCGCCGTTTGATGTGCATAAGGCGGATTACCATATCGCCGGCTCGGATGCTTCGGGCATTATCTGGGCGGTGGGCGATAAGGTGAAGCGCTGGAAAGTGGGCGACGAGGTGGTGGTGCATTGCAATCAGGATGATGGCGATGACGAGGAGTGCAATGGCGGCGATCCGATGTTTTCCCCCACCCAGCGCATTTGGGGATACGAAACCCCCGACGGCGCTTTTGGTCAATTCACCCGCGTGCAATCCCAGCAGCTTATGCACCGGCCCAAGCACCTGACATGGGAGGATAGCGCCTGCTACACCCTTACCCTTGCCACCGCTTACCGGATGCTTTTTGGCCATCGGCCCCACACCCTGAAGCCCGGGCAGAATGTGCTGGTCTGGGGGGCGTCGGGCGGGCTTGGCTCGTTTGCTATTCAGCTGATAAATACGGCCGGCGCCAATGCGATCGGGGTGATTTCCGATGAAAGCAAGCGCGAATTTGTGCTGGGGCTGGGCGCAAAAGGCGTGATTAATCGTAAGGATTTCAATTGCTGGGGCCAAATGCCAACTGTAAATACCGACGAATACAAAACATGGTTTGGCGAGACCCGCAAATTCGGCAAGGCGATCTGGGATATCACCGGAAAGGGCGTGAATGTCGATATGGTGTTCGAGCATCCCGGCGAGGCGACCTTTCCGGTTTCGACCTTTGTGGTCAAGCGCGGTGGCATGGTGGTGATTTGCGCTGGCACGACCGGCTATAATCTAACCATGGATGCCCGCTATTTGTGGATGCACCAAAAGCGCGTTCAGGGCAGCCATTTTGCCAATCTCAAACAGGCCTCCGCCGCCAATCAACTTATGCTAGAACGCCGGATTGATCCATGCATGTCCGAGGTATTTCCCTGGGCTGACATCCCGGACGCGCACACCAAAATGCTGCACAACCAGCATAAACCCGGCAACATGGCGGTGCTGGTAAACGCCCCCACGCCAGGGTTGCGAACCTTGGAAGATGTCTATGATTCGCAAAATGCATAAAGTCTTAATGATTCGTTATTTTGCGCCGATCTATTTGGCGTGAAATATCGAAATTCAATAATATCAATGGCTTCCAGAAATGCTCCTCGCAGTTTATGGGGAATACCCATGCCCATATATATATGACATATTGGATTAAACACGGCGGCAATACTCACCTTAAACCATGGCGGACCCTTGAAAAAATAGCTTAGCGAGTGATACAGTGAAAAAAGACTGGATGATCGACGTTCTGGCAGACCTGCGGGCCTGCGCTCTGAACAATGAAATGACCGTATTAGCAGAGCATCTGGATGATGCCATTCTGGTAGCGGCCTCGGAACTCGCGAGAAACTCCAGCTGTAAAACTGGTTTGGGTGTATACTGTGACGAAGTTGGAGACGTTTCTCGAGGCTCTGGAAGGAAGCCAAACCCCCGATGATGTGCAATCATTGGTGGTGGCTTTGCGAGAGTCCTACGGCGTTTCCAATGCGGTTTATCACGCGGTCAATGTCGGGCCGATGCCCTACGCTGCGCTCACCTATTCCCCCGAATGGATGCAATATTACCATGACCAGCAATACGTGCAGGTCGATCCGGTGGTCAAAGGCGCGCTCCAGCAATTTCACCCGATGGATTGGAAGCAGCTCGATTGGTCCAGCCGGGGCAGTCGCGAATTTCTGGGCGAAGCCATCTCGGCAGGGGTTTGCAACCAGGGGCTTTCGGTGCCGATCCGGGGGCCAAACGGCCAATTCGCGCTCTTCACCATCAATGATAATTGCAGCGATGCCTCATGGGAGACGTTCTCCAAGGAGTATAAGCGCGATATGATGTTGATTTCCCACTATATTCACCGGCGCGTTACCGATATCTTCATTCCCGAAGCCGAGGATAAAAGCCGCGCGCTATCGCCCCGCGAGACGGATTCGCTGAAATATCTGTCGCTTGGCTTCAGCCGGACAGAGATCTCGGACAAGCTCAAAATATCGGAGCATACGCTAAGGGTCTATATCGATTCAGCCCGCCATAAGCTCGGTGCGCTAAATACCATTCACGCGGTCACCACCGCCTACTCCCGAGGCTTGATTTCTTTCTAGCCTCCTGAATTCAACCTAGTTTTAAGTATTTTTTAACGATTTGAACGCATCAGTTGATGCATCACAATCGCGAGGAACAACCTATGATAAAGTATATATACGCAGATGCACTCGATGCTTTCCCAAAGCTGCGCGACAGCATGTTTCGTGACCGCGCGTTTCAATTCAAGGAGCGGCTTGGTTGGGATGTAACCGTTTCTGAAGAGGGGTTCGAGACCGATGAATACGATCGCGTCAACCCGCTCTATATGATTTACGAACTGCCCGACGGCACCCATGGCGGCTCGATGCGCAATCTGCCGACCACGGGCAATACCATGATCAATGATCATTTCAGCTCGCTGATTGGCGGTGCGCCGATTATCAGCCCGCTGATCTGGGAAACCACCCGTTTTTGCCTGTCGCCCAATGTTGGCAAGCTGGCGGGGCGGGTTGGCGCTGCGGTTTGCCTTGCGGGCTGCGAGGCCGGTATTCGCTGGGCGCTTGATAGCTCGGTCGGGGTATTTGATGCGCGCATGGTGCATATTTATAAGCGTCTTGGCTGGGAGCCGGAAATTCTGGGCAGCTCGGGCACAGGCAAATCCGCCATCAGTGCAGGGCTTTGGGCCTTGGATGAAGCCTCCAAAGCCAGCATTTGCGCCAAATCCGGCATTGCGCCGCAAGAGGTCGAAGCGTGGTTTGATGCGTCTTTCCCAATGATGGAATCTTCGCAGATATTGGTCGCCTAAAGCGTATAGCGCGCTTGTGCTGGTGTTCATGGTTTGAACCGTTTATGATCCCGAAAACCTAGCGTTTTGGGTTAAGCGGGAGCCGCCATGATATTGTCCGACGATCAGGCCGAGGCCTATGACACCATTGCCGGCGAGCTTCTCAAAGCCGGTGTGGACCTTGAAAACGAGCAGCTTTCGCTGCCCACAGGGCGAAGCGATTCTGTGCTGGCGGTGCTGGGCAAGGCCGGCTCCGGCAAAACCCTGCTTTTGGCCAAGCTGGTAGAGGCGGTTTGTGATCTGGGTATTCAGGTGGTTTCGGGCGATTACGAGGGCAAGCCCCGCCCCGATAAACGCAGCCTCGCCGTGCTGGCCCCGACCAACAAAGCCGCCAGCGTTTTGCGCCGCCACGGGGTGCCGGCCACCACCATTCACCGCATTATTTACACCCCGATCTATGATCCCGAATATGAGCAAATCGCCGAATGGCTGGAAGGCCGCGCCGAGCGCCCCGAGATCGAAGGCCTGACCGAAGCCGCGCTGGACCGCGCCGAGGCTTTTTTCAAAACCCATAAATCCATCCCCGGCGCGCTGGCCACAGCGGGCTTGCGCGGCTCTGATTTCATCACCGGCTGGAAGCGGCGGACAGACCCGCTCGATATCGGTTTTGTCGATGAAAGCTCGATGCTGGATGACAAGCAACTCGATGATCTAAAAGAGATTTTCCCGACGCTGGTGCTGTTTGGCGATCCGGCACAGCTCGCGCCCGTTGGGCAATCGGGCGCGATGTCTTTTGACAAGCTGCCCGAAAAGCGCAAGCTGATCCTGAGCCGCGTGCATCGACAGGCCTCGGATAGCCCGATCATCGGCCTGGCCCATGCGCTCGGCGATCCTGCCCTAAGCTTTTATGATTTTGAGCAGATGCTGGCCGAGGCTGCGGCCAAGGATGACCGCGTGGTGATGGCGCAAAGGGTCGATGCCGATCTGATGGCGCGCTCGCCGGTGCTGGTCTGGCGCAATGCGACCCGCATCCGCCTGATCTCGGCCTTTCGCAGCGCGCATGATGCCCCCGAAACCGCGCTGCTCACCGGCGAACCCCTGATTTGCGATGGTATCGAGCTGCCGGTAAAGCACCGTAAAAAGCGCATCGATCTGGAGGCGCGCGGGCTGATCAAAGGCGCGCAATGCATCTATCTTGGCCCCGGTAAAAAGCCCGGCTTCAGCCGCCTATATGTTACAGGCGCTGCCGATCCTTTGGTCAATGCCGCCAGCATTATCCAGATCGAAATACCGGAGGAAGAAGAGCCGATGATCGTGAGCGCGGCGCGGATGGGGGCGGCGTTTTTGCACGGCGCGGCGGTTACCACCCATAAGGCCCAAGGCTCGCAATGGCCCTCGGTGCAGGTTTTTGGCCCTGATTTGCAAATCGCCGCCAAGATGGGGCGGGTCGAGGCCGGTATTCCGCTCTGGAAGCGCCTTGCCTATGTTGCCATCACCCGCGCCGAAGAGCGGCTATATTGGGTCACCCGCTATGCGCTGGCGCGGCCAAAACAGCCGCTAGGCGTCAGCGATCTGGACATGACCCCCGCCAAACTGGAGCTGAAAATGGAGGTGGACCCAGCGTAGGGTGGGGTTATGCCCCACCATCACCCAAGCAAAACCTCGGCCCTGAGCGCCTCCATCTGCTTGGTAAGAAGCTTCACCGTGCGCTCATTCCCCAGCCGGCCATCCGCATCAAAAGCCTCCCCCGCATTACCGATCATCACCTCGGGCGCTTGCAAAATGCGCGGGTTGAATGTGGTCATGCAATGGCGCAAGGAGTATTGCGCCCGCACCCCGCCGGTGATCCCGCTAGAGGCCGAAAGGATCGCCACCGGCTTTTGTGTCCACGGCGCGGGCCGCACCATGCTCACCCAGTCCAGCGCGTTTTTCAGCACGCCCGAGAGGTTTTTGTTATATTCCGGCGTGGCAATAATCACCGCATCCGCTGCAACAATCGCTGCATGAAGCCGCAAAACGCTTTCGGGCTTATCGGCGATATCCTCGTTAAACAGCGGCAGGTTCAGGTCTGCCATGCTGTAGCTTTCCGGCGCGAATAGCCGCGCCGCTTCAGCCAAAAGCATGGTATTATAGGATTCGGCGCGCAATGAGCCGGAAATGCCAAGTAGTTTCATGATTTTCCCCTTTTCTATATAAATGGTCGAGATCGCTCGTCAGCGCAACGATATCTTGTGGATAAGTGGCCGAATGCCGCAATACTAGGTAGATTGGCTTGACTCCAAGGGCGTGGCGCGGAATCTTGTAGGACTTTTGGAGAATCAAACCACCGTGCAATTTAGCAAGCTGAGATTACTGGGGTTCAAAAGCTTCGTGGACCCGACAGAACTGGTGATCGCACCGGGGCTGACGGGGGTGGTGGGGCCAAATGGCTGTGGCAAATCCAATCTGCTGGAAGCCCTGCGCTGGGTGATGGGCGAAAACCGCGCCAGCGCCATGCGGGGTGGCGGCATGGAAGATGTGATCTTTGCCGGAGCCGATAGCCGCCCGGCGCGCAATTTTGCTGAGGTTACCCTAACGATCGATAACCACGCCCGCCTCGCGCCAGCGGCCTTTAACACCGAAGATACGCTGGAAATTGTCCGCCGGATCACCCGCGATGCCGGCTCGGCCTATAAGGTGAATGGCAAGGATTGCCGCGCGCGCGATGTGCAGATGCTCTTCGCCGATGCTTCCACGGGGGCGCATTCGCCAGCATTGGTCCGCCAAGGCCAGATTTCTGAGCTGATCAACGCCAAGCCCAAAGCCCGCCGCCGCGTGCTGGAAGAAGCCGCAGGCATTTCGGGATTATACAAACGCCGCCACGAGGCCGAGTTGAAGCTAAACGGCACCGAGAGCAATCTGGTGCGGGTCGAAGATGTGCTGGAGCAGCTCGATAACCAGCTGCGCACCCTGGAGCGGCAGGCCAAGCAGGCGGCGCGCTATAAAAGCATTGCCAACGAGCTGCGCCGCGCGGGGGGCTTGCTGCTCTATCGCCGTTGGCGCGAGGCCGATGTGGAGCGGTTGGCAGCCGAAGGGGCGCTTGGCGAGGCCAGCAAAGCCGCAGCCGGGGCGCAAGGCAAGGCGCTGGCCGCAACCAAAGTGCGGCAGCAAGCCGAAGCAAAAGTCCCGCCGCTGCGCGAGGAAGAAGCGATCGCGGGCGCGATTTTGCAGCGCTTACAGGTGGAGCAAGCGGCGCTGGAAGAGCAGGAAACCCGCGCGCGCAAAACGATCACGGATCTGGAAACACAAATCGCGCAGCTCGAAAAGGACGCAGCGCGCGAGGCGGGGCTGAATAAGGATGCGGGCGAAACCGTAGAGCGGCTAAACTGGGAATACGGCGCGCTGGAGAAGTCCGGCACCGGGCATGAAGAGAAGCTGGCGGATGCCAAGGCCGACGCCCATGACGCGGCGCTTAATCTGCAAAATGTGGAAACCGAGGCCGATCAGCTATCCGAAGATGCCGCGCGTCTGGCCGCGCGCCACCACGCCGCCAAGCGGCGGCTGGAAGATGCCAAAGGGTTGGTGGAAAAGCTGGCCCGCGAGATCGAAAAAGCCCGCGAGGCCGAGGTTGAGGTGGTGCAGGCTTTTGAAATGGCCAAAGCGCAGGTGGCCGAGGCCGAGGCGCTGCAAATTGCAGCCGGGGCAGAGGCCGAAGCGGCAGAGGCAGCGTTGCTGGCGGTGGAAGAAAGACGGGCCGAAACCCAGCGGATCGAGGGCGATACGCGGGTAGCATTGAGCGAAGCCGATGGCGAGGCCAAGGCGCATGAGGGCGAGCGCTCGGCCCTCGCGCGGCTGATCGCGCGGGATCAAGGCGATGGCGCACAGATATTGGATAAGGTGCGGGCCGAAAAGGGCTATGAGGCGGCGCTGGGTGCGGCTTTGGCGGATGATTTGAAATCGCCGGAAATTGGTGCGGATGCGGCTTCGGGCTGGGTGGAATATGCGGGTTTGGCGGCGGCCCCTGCCTTGCCCGCCGGTGCCGCGCGTCTGGCGGATTTTGTGGTTGGGCCGGCGGCGCTCGCGCGGCGGCTGCAAATGGTGGGAATTGTGG
>WFUK01000278.1 GCA_015485015.1 Paracoccaceae bacterium
CTGCCGGTCCCGACCCTGCCACCGCTTGATCTGCAACTCTGGCTCAAAATCGCCACGCCTGCGCTGCTGATTGCTGTCATTGGCTATGTGGAAACCATTTCGGTGGCCTCGACCTTGGCCGCCAAGCGCCGCCAGCGGGTGGATCCGGATCAAGAGCTGATCGCGCTCGGGGCGGCCAATGTCGGCTCGGCCATGTCTGGCGGTTTTCCGGTAACCGGCGGTTTTTCCCGCTCGGTGGTGAATTTTGACGCGGGCGCGCAAACCCCTGCCGCCGGTGCCTATACCGCTGTCGGCATCGCGCTGGCCACGCTATTCCTGACCCCCGCGCTTTACTATCTGCCAAAGGCGACGCTGGCAGGCACCATTATCGTGGCCGTTCTCAGCCTGATTGATCTCGGCGCGCTCAAGCGCACATGGCGCTATTCCAAATCCGATTTTGCCGCCATGGCCGCGACCATTCTGGTTACCCTTGGTTTTGGCGTCGAAATGGGGGTGATTTCCGGTGTTAGCCTGTCGATTTTTCTGCATCTTTACCGCACCTCCAAGCCGCATTATGCCATTGTGGGCCAAGTGCCCGGCACCGAGCATTTTCGCAATATCAAACGCCATGAGGTGCAGGTTTCGCCGACAATCTATTCGATCCGGATTGACGAAAGCCTCTATTTTCCCAATGCGCGATTTTTGGAAGATACCATCTATAATGCGGTGGCCAAGGATCCGGTGATCAAGCACGTCATCCTCGTCGCCCCCGCGATTAATTTCATCGATGCTTCGGCGCTGGAGAGCCTTGAGGCGATCAACCACCGCCTGAAAGATGCGGGCGTAAAGCTGCATATGTCCGAGGTAAAAGGCCCGGTGATGGACCGGCTAAAGCGCTCGAACCTGCTGGAAGACCTCACGGGCGAAGTGTTTCTCACCCAGTTCGATGCGCTGTGCAAGCTCGATCGTGATTGCGCCAACAGGGCGATGCAGGGCAAGCGACAAGGGTAATCGTCGCCAGCCTTGCTCTAGCCCCACACCGGCTTGCGCTTTTCAAAAAATGCCAAAATCCCCTCCATGGCGGCGGGGGTTTCCCATATATCCGCCAGCGCCTCCACCGTGCGCTCGATCACCGCGTCGTCAATCACCGGACCAAAGCTGCGCACCAGCTTTTTGGCCGCCGCCACAGCACTCGGGGCTGCGCTCAGATAGGGCTTGATCTCGGCCTCGATCGCGAGGTCCAGATGCTCGGGGATCACCGATTTTGCCACCAACCCCAGCGCCTTGGCCTCCGCCGCTTCAAATACCCGCCCCGACATAAACACCCGCCGCGCCATGGCCTCGCCCATATGCGCGATCACATAGGGCGAGATCGTGGCCGGAATAAGCCCGAGGCGCACCTCGGTCAGCCCAAGCTTCGCGCCCTCGGCAGCGATGGCGACATCACAAACCGAAATCAGCCCGACCCCGCCACCAAAAGCATGGCCCTGCACCCGCCCGATCAGCGGCTTGGGCATTTCATTCAGCGCCCGCAGCATATTGGCCAAGGCCCATGCCCCTTCCATGCGCTCGGCGCGGCTGGCATTCATCTGCGCCTTCATCCAGTCCAGATCCCCGCCCGCGCAAAAGCTGGTGCCGGTGCCGGTCAGCACCACGGCCCTGACGCTGTCATCCGCGCCCAGATCCGCCGCCGCCTGCGTTAGCTCAGCCAGCATTTCAGCCGACAGCGCATTATGCTTTTCCTCCCGCATCAGCGCCAACACGGCCACCCCGCGCTCGTCTTTCTCAATCGCAATCGTTTTCATAATTCTCTCCCGTAGGGTGGGGTTCTACCCCACCAACCCCTTCGCAAAAACCGCCGCCGCCTCCAGCCGCGCAGCTTCCAGCCCCGTCTCGTATCCCAGCGCCTTCAACCGCTGCGCCACCTTCAGCGTATCCACATTCCCCGCTGCCCCGGGCGCATAGGGGCAGCCGCCCAAGCCGCCTATTGCCGCATCAAACACCCGCAATCCGGCCTTTAGGCTGACCTCGATATTCTCCAACGCCCGCCCGTTTGTATCATGGAAATGCCCTGCAAGCTGCGCCGATGGCACCAGCTTTAGCACCGCGTCCAGCATCCGCGCCACCCCCTCTGGCCGCCCCGCGCCGATGGTATCGCCCAGCGATATTTCATAGCACCCCATTTCCAGCAAGGCTTCAGCTACCCGCGCCACGGCAGCCGGCTCCACCGCGCCATCATAGGGGCATTCCACCACGCAAGACACATAGCCGCGCACCGGAATGCCGTCGTTAATCGCCGCCGCCACCAAGGGGCGAAAGCGCTCCAGACTCTCGTCAATGCCAGCATTGATATTGGCCCTGGAAAACCCCTCGGAGGCCGAACCAAACACCGCCACCTCATCCGCCCCCGCCGCAAGCGCGCCACGGTAGCCGCGCATATTGGGCGTAAGCGCGGTATAAGCCACACCCGATTTGCGGGAAATCCCCGCCAAAACCTCCGCCGCATCCGCCATTTGCGGCACCCATTTCGGAGAGACAAAGCTCGTCACCTCGATATGGTCAAAGCCGCAAGCCGAGAGCCGGTCAACCAGCGCTACCTTATCCGCCGTCGAAATCATCGCGGCTTCGTTTTGCAGCCCGTCTCGCGGTCCCATCTCGAAAATACGCACAAATTCAGACATTTGGCACCTCGTAATGATCTTTTGCATAAAGCAAAGCTTCGCCTGCCTGCGGCAAGGCTTTCTGAAAGGCCGGTCTTGCGGAAATCCGTTGGTAATAGGCCGCAACCTGCGGAAATGTCTCAAGCTTTACAAAATGCCTTGCCATATAAAGCGCCTGCCCCAGCCCCACATCTGCCGCCGAGAATTCCCCCAGCACATAGTCGCGCCCGTCAAGCCACCCTTCCAGCGCCGCATAGCATTTCCCCAGCCGCATCGCCTCGATTTTGCACACCAAGCCGGAGCGCGCCTCTGGCGGATAAATCGCAATATGCTGCTGGGTCAGCGCGGCGGTGTGCTGGCTGATGGTCTCGGCAAAATGCAGCCAGTTCAGCCCGTCAATGCCGCTGGCTTCAAGCCCCGCATCGGGATGCTGTGCTGCCAGATATTGCAGCGCGGCCAAGCTCTCGAAAATCACCCCGCCATCAATTTCCAACGCAGGCACCCGCCCAACCGGATGCAGCGCCAGATAGGCCGGATCGCGCAGGCTTTTGTCAAACGCATGCTCGACCAGCTCAAAATCCAACCCCAGCTCATATAGCATCCACAGCACCCGCATCGAGCGGGTCTGGGCAGAGTGGTGCAGCCGGATCATTGAATTATCCCTTGGAGGTATTGGTACCAAACGTCTTCAATTACACGCTTAGGAACACGCACTCGTTCACCTATGATTTTGTCTTGCGGAAGCGCATCCAAAACCGCCTGCTCCATTATATACGCCGCGTTTTCGCTATCCCACTCGTGGGTCAGCAATACGCTCCAAGCCTCTTCAAGCACCTCAACGGGTATATGTTTGTTCACTTCCCCTAAGCGCCTTTTCACATCCGTCGATAGGCCTACCTTAAAACAAGGCCGACTGCCAAATTGCATGATATAGGTATGGGTTGTTTGGCCAAGTTCATATTCACCGCCGTCGCGCGCACTCGGGATTGGCCCTTTGCTGCGCCCATGTGGCGCAAGCCTCTCATTGCGCAATCGTAATTGCTCTAAAATTTTTTTCTTCGGCAAGGGAACCTCAACCGCTGGCAATGCAAGTATCTGCTTAGCCTCACCTTTACTCAAGTCAACAGCCATCGTGGTGGCGTCCCGTGTGAATTGTCTACCGATAGTTTCAACCAAATCGGGCAGATCGTCAGCGCTGATTTTCCATGCCCTCGTGGCAACCAAAGCACGTGGCCACTTCAAAGCTCCATTTTTCTCAAATGCTTCGGGGGGGTAAGCGTTTCGGTCAGAAACATCCAAAGTATTTACAA
>WFUK01000279.1 GCA_015485015.1 Paracoccaceae bacterium
AAGCTCCTCGCGCTGCTCCTGGCTGAGATAAGGCGCGGGCGCCCGCTCTACCACCTTTTGATTGCGCCGCTGCACCGAGCAATCCCGCTCCCACAGGTGATAGATCTCGCCATGGCTATCGCCCAGTATCTGCACCTCCACATGGCGGGCTTTTTGCACCAGGCGCTCAAGGAACCCCGCACCATTGCCAAAGGCCGCCTCGGCCTCGCGCCGGCCTTCCAGCACCATGGTTTCCAGCTCGTCCGGTCCCATAATCGGCCGCATGCCGCGCCCGCCGCCGCCCCAGCTGGCCTTGAGCATAAAGGGATAGCCAACCTCGTCTGCCATGCGGCGGACCTCGTCCATATCATCGGGCAAAACACCGGTTGCCGGCACCACCGGCACGCCCGCCTCGATCGCCACCTGCCGCGCCGAAGCCTTGTCTCCGAGCTGGCGCATGGTCGCGGCTTTCGGGCCGATAAACGTGATTCCCGCTTCGTCGCAGGCATCAACAAAATCCGGATTTTCCGAAAGCAGCCCATAGCCGGGATGGATCGCATCCGCGCCACAGGCCTTGGCCACGCGGATGATTTCCTCGATGCTGAGATAGGCCGCCACCGGTCCCATACCTTCGCCAATCCGATACGCCTCGTCGGACTTGAAACGATGCAGCCCGAGCTTGTCCTCCTCGGCATAGACCGCCACGGTGCGCTTGCCCATCTCGTTGGCGGCGCGCATGATGCGGATGGCGATCTCGCCGCGATTGGCGATCAGGATTTTGTTGAAGTTTTTCATCTCGGAACCTCGTTGGGGGTTGGGAAATATACGCAGCAATCCATAACGACCCGAGCCGTTTTTTGCAATGCAGCATTGAGTCGCTGGGGAAAGCGGGTTCGAGGCCTAAAATTCGGCGCTATTGCGCACAAACCGGTCAATCAGCTGCGCCGCATAATAGCCGCGCCGCGCCATCGCATCGGCGGGGCGGCTATATTCATCCGCAAAGCGATCCTGAAAATCCAGCGCGATAATCGCCGCCCATGCGATCGAGGGCCGCAGCTCGATCCGCTCGATCTGCTTTAGCACCGAAATCGATGGCGCATCGCCCGCCTCGAAATTCACCACTATATCTATATCGGCGGGGACCGGAGCCTCGGAGGTGGTGGGGAATATATAGACATCCAGGCCGCCAAGATGGCCGTCGGATTCCTCGTTATCATGCCCGTCGCGCTCTCGCGTGGCCAATCGAAAGCCGTCATAAACGCTTTGCGCCGAGGCTTCGTCCGAGATCAGCCAGACATTAAAGGCGTGGGCAAAAGCGCTATTGGCCGAGAGCATCAGCCCGATTAGCAAAAATAAAACCTTCATGCCCTTGCCTCCCTTGATTAAACTGCGCCTTCACAAGCAAAACCGCCAACCGGCCGCGCCGGCTTGCCTGCGAATCATCCCGAGAGCCGCGCGGGGGTTATCCGCCACCCAGGAAAGATTCGGCGCTGAAATTCCCGACATTGCCGAGGAACTGCTCAAAGAAGCTCAAGCGGCGACCATCGGTTACGGTCACATTGCGGTTCAGATCAATCACCCGCCCGTCTTCAAGCCCGAAGCGCTCGACCATGGACACCCGATTGCCCGCAAAGGAAATCGCCACGATCTGCCGCTCGAATTCACGCGGGGCAAAAAAGGCCACCCGCCGCACTTTGGACGAAATGTAATACCATGTATTTGTGCCATCAATGCCTTTGGTTGTTGGCTCCCCGAGCAATGAGCGCACGCTATCTTTGCTATCTCCGGCGGAGATACTGGCCACTTCGGCGGCCACAGGCACATAGCCATGCACATCGACTTTCGGCACACAGCCCGACACCAAAACCCCAACCAAGAGTGGCCATACTAAAATCTTTTTCATTACGCTCTTGCCCCTAAGGTTATCACGGCACATATACTGACCCCGAAACCGGGGCAAACTCATCCCACGAAGGGGCTTGCGCCTTTGTTCCATATTCAGCAGGATGACGCAAGCAATGCGCAGCCCAAAACCGGAAAGATGCGTGGTTAATGGCCGACGAAATCAAAACACCCCCCTTTGAGCGCCCGATCGAGGTGGATCGTTTGCGCGCCAATGCCGCTTTTACCTTTGATGAAACCCCGACCGAAGCCGAGGCCGAGGCGATCCGTGCCCTGCTCAATCTGCGCGGCCTGCGCAAAATGCGGTTTCACGGCGAGATCATCCCGCTCGACAAGCGCGGCTGGCGGGTAACAGGCACGCTCGGGGCCTCGATCACGCAGGAATGTGTGGTTTCGCTGGATCCGGTAAAAACCCGGATCGAGGCACCGGTGAATTTGCGGTTTTTACCAGATTCGATGATCGAGCATGAAACCCCCGAAGATGTGCTGGAAGAGGATATCGAACCCCTGACTTCGGTTATTGATCTCGGGGCGATTGCGGTGGAAATGCTTTTGCTGGCCATGCCGGAATATCCGCGCACCGATGCCGAATTGATACAGGTAAGCGCCGCCCCTCCCGGCGCGGAGCCGATAAAAGACGAAGAAACCAAAGCTTTTGCCGGGTTAAGCGCCTTGCGGGACCAGCTGGAAAAAGGCGCTGAATAACGCGCGCGGGCCTATTGCCCCGATTATATAGCCGCTACCTTTTTTGGGCTTGCGGTTTTGGCAAAATTAGCTATGTTCCGCGCTTCATTTCCCTTTTCGGGTTTGCATACGCAGGCTATTCCTGCTACGCCCGCCCAAAGAGTTCAACACGCGCGGATAATCCGCATATCATAAGGTCTAAGCACATGGCTGTTCCAAAGAGTAAGATCACCCGCTCCAAACGCGGCATGCGTCGGGCGCATTTGGCCCTCAAGGGTGCCAACCCCAACGAATGCTCCAACTGCGGCGAGCTGGTGCGTCCGCATCATGTATGCGGGGCTTGTGGCCATTATTCTGACCGCGAAGTCGTTACCATGGTTGAGGAAATCGACCTGGACGAAGACGCGGCGTAAAACCTGCGGGGGTGGCTCGGCATGGCTGAAGCAGAAAACCGGATACCCCAGACCTCCCCCTCCACCACCATCTCGATAGATGCCATGGGGGGCGATAGCGGTGTGAAAGCCGTCATTGGCGGGATGGAAAAAACCTCCCGCAAACAGCCCGATATAAAATTCATCGTGCATGGAAACGAGGCCGAGCTGAAGCGCTGCCTCAAGCGCAAGCCGGCCTTGGCCGGGCGCTGCGAGATTCGCGCCACCACCGATGTGATTTCAATGGAAGACAAACCCTCCGCCGCCTTGCGTGGTGGAAAAAAGTCTTCAATGTGGGCCTCGATTGCCACCCTGAAATCCGGCGAGGCACAGGCGACGGTTTCTTGCGGCAATACCGGTGCCTTGATGGCGATGTCTACCATCCAGCTCAGAAAAACACCGGGGGTGAATCGCCCCGCGATTGCGATTCTCTGGCCCTCCACCAACCACCAGCGCTATAATATCCTGCTTGATGCCGGTGCCGATATCAAAGCCGACCCGCAAGACCTGCTGAAATACGCCATCATGGGCGCGTCTTATGCGCGCAACGGCTTGGGGCTTCGCCAGCCGCGCGTGGGCCTGCTCAATGTCGGCACCGAAGAATTCAAGGGCCGGATAGAGCTGCAAGACGCCGCCAAGCTGATTGGCACGGTTGCCACCTCGTCCGATTTCCAGTTTGTCGGCTTTGTCGAAGGCTCGGATATCCCGTCAGACAAGGTGGATGTCATCATCACCGACGGCTTTACCGGCAATATCGCCCTGAAAACCGCCGAAGGCACGGCGCGGCAGGTGTCGGATCTGCTCAAGGCCGCCTTTACCCACACCCTGCTTTCCCGCCTCGGCGCGCTTTTCGCGCTCACCTCCCTGCGCCGCCTGAAAAACCGGATTGATCCGCGCAAGGTCAATGGCGGGGTGTTTCTCGGGCTAAACGGCACGGTGGTTAAATCCCATGGCGGGGCCGATGCTACCGGTGTGGCCGCCGCGATCAAGCTCGCTTATGATCTGGCGCAAAATGATTTTGCCGAAAAGCTGTCGGCGCGGGTTGCATCCGGCCTTGCCGCCAGTGAAGATATGCTTTCCAATAATGACGAGGCCACAATATGAGCGTAACTAGAGCTGTGGCCATCGGCTGCGGGCATTACCTGCCCGAGCGCGTGGTTGAAAACGCCGAGTTTGAAAAAACGCTCGACACATCGGATGAGTGGATTCGCGCCCGCACCGGCATCGAACGCCGGCATTTTGCGGCCAAGGGTGAGCTGACCTCGGATCTGGCGCTGCAGGCTGCGCAAAACGCGCTGAAAAACGCCGGGATTGAGGCCAAAGATCTGGACGCGATCGTGCTGGCCACCGCCACGCCGGATCAAACTTTTCCTTCAACCGCCACCAAATTGCAGCATGCTTTGCAGATGAATGGCGGCTTTGCCTTTGATATTCAGGCGGTGTGCGCGGGCTTTATCTATGCCCTTTCTACCGCCAATTCGATGATTGTTGCCGGGCAAGCATCGCGGGTAATGGTGGTCGGGGCCGAAACGTTTTCGCGCATCATGGATTGGACAGATCGCGGCACCTGCGTGCTATTTGGCGATGGCGCAGGGGCGCTGATACTGGAAGCGCAAAGCGGCGAGGGCGATGCCCAAGATCGCGGCATTCTCTCCACCGACCTGCATTCCGATGGCGCTTATAATGATCTGCTTTATGTCGATGGCGGCGTTTCCAGCACCCAAACCACCGGCGTTTTGCGCATGCAGGGGCAGGAAGTTTTCAAGCATGCTGTGAAAAAACTGGTGGTCACCGGCGAAATTGCGCTGGAGGCTGCCGGAATCACCGCCGAAGAGATCGACTGGGTGGTGCCGCATCAGGCCAACCTGCGAATCATCGCCCGCACCGCCAAGAAAATGGGCGTCAGCATGGATAAAATTGTGCAAACCGTGCAAGATCACGGCAATACCTCGGCCGCCTCTATTCCCATGGCGCTGAGCGTGGCGGTCGGGCGCGGGCAGATAAAACGCGGTGATTTGCTGCTGATGGAAGCCATTGGCGGCGGTTTGGCCTGGGGCGCGGCAACTCTCCGCTGGTAACCCACTATAATGTAACAGCTTAAGCCATTGATATTGACTCGCTTTCCTCTTTGCCCGTAACGTAAAAGTGAAAAAAGGGGAGCGATTCTGTGAGCGTAGATACATTAACAAGGATGGACTTGAGCGAAGCTGTATTTCGTGAGGTCGGATTATCAAGAAATGACTCGGCCGATTTGGTTGAGTCAGTGCTAAACCACATGACCGAGGCCTTGGTCGCCGGCGAGCAGGTGAAAATCTCGTCATTCGGCACTTTTAGCACGCGGGACAAAAATGCCCGCATTGGCCGCAACCCGAAAACCGGAGAAGAAGTGCCAATCGCGCCCCGCCGCGTTTTGACCTTTCGCCCCTCGCATCTGATGAAAGAGCGGGTGAATACCGGCAACAAGGCTTAAGCATGGGGGC
>WFUK01000280.1 GCA_015485015.1 Paracoccaceae bacterium
ATAAGAGACAGGAGCGTGGCCATGATAACAACCGCCCCGACCACCCCGCGCCGGCTGAGCAAAAGCCCGCCCGACAGCACAATCAAAAACCCCAAACCATGCACGCCAATCACGCTTGTGGCTTGAATGAGCGGGGTTTCGACCCAGTTATAGGCCATCAATGCCCACGGAAATCCGGTGAAAATATAGCTGCGAAGCAATTCGGCCAAGGTCCAGAATCCGGCAAATACCAAAGCCGAGCGCCAGCGCCATGCCAGCGCAAAACCAAGCCCCCAAAACAGCGCCATGCCGCCCGCCATCAAGATAAGCGCAAAAGGAGCCATCCAGCCATAGCGCTCCACATCCACCAAAAACGGCTCGACAATCCACGACAGTGTCAGGCCAAAATAGCCAAGCCCCGCGCCCCAGCCCATGGCAAAGCCGCCCTTCCAGCCCGCCGTGGCCCGCAAAAGCAACAGCAGCAGCGGCAGGGCAATGATCGCCAGCCACGGAAAATCTATCGGGGCTTGCCCGAGCGCCAAGGCCAAACCTGCCAGCAAAGCCAAGCCAAAGCGCGGCCATTTTCCAAGGTTTTTCATGTGGATGCCTTTGCGTATAATTGTGGAGTTACCTGATTATACGTCAAATTCCGTAGCCAGCAGGGAAACGCAACCAAATTAATCGTGAACACCCTAGGCGGCCTCGTTAAAGCTCACCCGCAATCGTTTGATTTTGCGCGGGTCAGCATCCAAAACCTCGAATTCATTGCCGTTTCCATCGCAAATCACCTCGCCTACTACCGGCACCCGGCCCGCGAGCATAACCACAATGCCGCCCAGCGTGTCGATTTCCTCGTCCAGATCATCGGGCAAAAGATCAACCCCCGCCGCCGCTTCTATATCTTGCAGCAAGGCCCGCGCATGGGCCAAATAGACCCCCGGCGCTTCCTCGACCCATAGCTCGGCTTCTTCTTCGTCATGCTCGTCCACGATTTCACCAACGATCTGCTCCAGCAGGTCCTCGATCGTTACCAAGCCATCCACCCCGCCATATTCATCAATCACCAGCGCCATATGAATGCGCTCGGTCTGCATTTTTTGCAGCAAAACCGAAAGCGGCATCGAAGGCGGGGCGAAAATCAGCGGGCGCAGAAGCTTGGACAGATCAAAGCTCTTGCCCTTGCCAAAGCCATGGCGGAGCGAGAGGTCTTTCAGGTGGATCAAGCCGAGCGGCTCGTCCAGTGTCTCGCGGTAAACCGGCAGGCGGGTGAGGGTGGAAGAGCCGAATACCTCCACCAGATCATCCAGCGTTGCATCCTCGGGCACGGCGATGATATCGGCTTTTGGCACCGCGATTTCATCAATTCTTCGCGTTTGGAGATTGTGCAGATTAAGCTGCATCTCACGGGTTCCGGTTGCGCTGGGCTCGACAGCCTTTGGCGCATCCTCGCTGGCAAACATCCGCTGCCAAAGGGGTTTTTTGGGTGTGGCTACCGCCTGCGCGCGCTGCGCTGCGTTAGAAGATCCGTCGATAGTGTCGCTCATGGCTCCTTTTCCGTGTTGTGATAATACTAATATGGGTTGTCTATACCCAGTTTTGCAAGGGCTTTGATTTCAAGCGCCTCCATTATTTCGGCTTCGGCATCCGAAATGTGATCATATCCGAGCAGGTGTAATATCCCGTGTATCAGCAAATGGGTTACGTGATCCTGAACAGAAACCGCTTTTTCGAGCGCTTCCTTTACACAGGTTTCATAGGCGATGGCAATATCCCCCAGCTCAACTCCCTGTGTATCACCCATCTGTGGCGGATGCTCCAACGCGGGCCAGGATAGCACATTGGTGGGGCTGGGCCTGCCCCGGAAATCCTGATTAAGCTGCGCGACGCGGGCATCATCCGCCGCCAGCAGCGCGATCTCAAATCCCGCCACTTCGCGCCCGCTTACCGCCATTGCAGCCTTGCCAGCCGGACCACAAAGCGCCTCCAGCCCGATCCCGGACCAACGCGCCTCTTCTATCATCACCTCGATCACGCGCGGCCAGCCTTTTCATAGGCGCGCACGATTTTCATCACCATCGGGTGGCGCACCACATCTTTGGCGGTGAAGCGCGTAAAGCCGATTCCCTCCACATTTCGCAGCACTTTTTCCGCCTCGACCAAGCCAGATATCGTGCCGCGCGGCAAGTCGATCTGGCTGGGGTCGCCATTAATCGCCATGCAAGAGCCTTCACCGAGCCGCGTTAGAAACATCCGCATCTGCATGGTTGTGGCGTTTTGCGCCTCGTCCAGTATCACAAATGCGTGCGAAAGCGTGCGGCCGCGCATGAAGGCCAGCGGCGCAATTTCGATCAGCTTTTCCTCGATCATTTTTTGCACCTGCTTGGCAGGCAAAAAATCATTCAGCGCATCATAAAGCGGCTGCATATAGGGATCGACCTTTTCCTTCATATCACCGGGCAAAAACCCGAGCCGCTCGCCCGCCTCCACCGCCGGACGGCTAAGAATAATGCGGTCCACGCGGCCTTCAAGGAAATGCGCCACGGCCACGGCCACGGCGAGATAGGTTTTGCCGGTGCCCGCAGGCCCGAGGCCAAATACAAGGTCATTTTCCAGCAAGGATCGCACATAACCCGCCTGCGCGGGGCTGCGCGGCTCCACCACCTTTTTGCGCGTGCGAATATCAAGCGCGCCTTTAGGCTCGGGCGCTTCCTCATGGCCTTCCTCGAAGATCTCGGTCGGCATTTTGATCGCGGCGGCCACATCCCCCGCCTCAACGGTTTTATTGGCCTGAAGCCGCCCGTAAAGCGCCCGCAAGGTGGTTTCGGCATGTTGGCGCGCTTCGGCCTCACCGCTTAGCACAATCACATTGCCCGCGCGGTCAATCTGCGCACCGGTTCCGGATTCCACGCGCACAAGGTTGGCATCCAGCTCGCCGCATAGATCGATCATCAGCCGATTGCTGTCAAAGGTTATTCGGGTTTGGGTCGGGGAGCTAGGGGCAGACAATAAGGGCGATTCCAGTTGCAAAAGTTAGGGTTTTAGAGTGGCGCAATTCGGTGTCATACGCAATGCCCATTCCCGACTATCCTACAAGCTGTAATCGGGCGCAGCGAAAATGCGGATCTTTCACTGTCATGGCGCCGCTGGTGCTTTTGAGTATTTAGGGAAGAATGAAGCCTAGAGCATCTCGCCAGCCAGTGAATTGCGCTCCGAGTGCAGGATTTTGGCATTCACGATCTGGCCAGCCATTTCTGGCCCCGCATCCAGATGCACAGCGTGCAGATAGGGTGATTTGCCAACCATTTGCCCAGCATCACGCCCAGCGCGCTCCAGAAGCACAGGGATCGTTTGGCCGACCATGCTTTGCTGGAAGGCAAATTGATGTTCGGTGATCAGCGTTTGCAACCGCTTCAGGCGCTCGCCTTTTACCGCTTCATCTACATGCGCACGATCCGCAGCGGGCGTGCCGGGGCGGGGCGAATATTTGAAGCTATAGGCCGCGCCGTAACGAACCTCCTTGCACAGGTCGAGCGTGGCTTGAAAATCCACCTCTTCCTCGCCCGGAAAGCCGACGATGAAATCACCCGAAAGCGCAATATCGGGCCGCACCGCGCGGATGCGCTCCAGCACTTTCAGATAGCTTTCAGCCGTATGCTTGCGATTCATGGCTTTAAGAACCTTGTCTGAGCCGGACTGCACGGGGAGGTGCAGATAAGGCATCAGCTTTTCTTCTTCGCCAAAGGCCGCGATCAGGTCGTCGCCCATATCATTGGGGTGCGAGGTGGTAAACCGGATGCGCTTTAGCCCGTCCAGCTTGGCCATTTCCTTGATCAGCCTGGCAAGGCTCCAGCCATCGGCCTCATAGGCATTTACATTCTGCCCCAGCAGATTGATCTCGACCACACCGCGCTCCAGCAGATCGCGGGCTTCTTCCAGCAAGCGGGCGGGCGGGCGAGACACTTCGGCACCCCGCGTATAAGGCACCACGCAAAAGGCACAGAATTTATCGCAGCCTTCCTGCACGGTCAAAAACGCGCTGGGCGCGCGCTTGGCTTTCGGGCCGCGCGGCAGCTGGGTGAATTTATCTTCTTCGGGGAAATCGGTATCAACCACGGTGCCGCCATCTTTTACATGGTCGAGCATCGTAGGCAGGCGATGATAGGCTTGCGGCCCCACCACCAGATCCACCATCGGCTGACGGCGGATAATCTCTTCGCCCTCGGCCTGCGCCACACAGCCCGCCACCCCGATTTTCAGGTCCGGGTTGGCTTCTTTATGGGGGCGCATCCGGCCCAGTTCGGAATATATCTTTTCTGCGGCTTTTTCGCGAATATGGCAGGTGTTGAGCAGAATCATATCCGCCCCCTCGGGGCTATCCACCACCGAATATCCGCTCACGCTCAGCGCATCGCCCATGCGCTCGCTATCATACACATTCATCTGGCACCCGTAGGTCTTGATGAACAGTTTCTTGGATTGCTTCTCCTCGGGCCTGGTCACGAGGCTTTGGCTTTTTTATGATGCCCAAGGCCGATCTTCTTGGCCAGCTCCTGCCGCTTCAGCGCATAATTCGGGGCGACCATCGGGTAGTGATCCGGCAGGCCCCATTTTTCGCGATATTGATCGGGGGTCATATTATAGACCGAACCGATATGGCGCTTGAGCATCTTCATTTTCCGCCCGTCTTCAAGGCAGATCAGATGGTCGTCGGTGATGGATTCGCAAATCGGCACCGCCGGTTCGGGCCGCTCGAAGGCTTTCATATCCGGCAAGGAAATGCTCGCCAGCTTGTTAAACACCGTATCGATCAGCGCGGTTATGTCCTCGGGCTGGGTCGCGGCATTGCCCACATGGGCCGCCACAATCGTGCTGGTCATTTTGAGCAATTCAAGCTGCTCTGGGGTCTGAGTCGTGTCAGTCATAATCTTTTGCCTTTATTGGCTGTGTCCGGTTTGATTTGTTGGGTTTTGCTGTTAAACAGGGAATCCCCTAACAATCGAAAAACGCATATGGGTCAAATGGCACTTCACGCAGCATATTTCAACAGCAGATGCGACAGAATGACCTTGATATCCATCAAGGCGCGCCGCCATGCCGCACCTCGAAAGGGCGGGCCACATGGGCGCTAATCACGCAAAGCCGGGGCATGGGCTGAACCTTTCGGCGGGCATGGCTTCGGTTACGGTGGCGCTGGCGCTGGTCGCGCTCAAGCTTTGGGCCTTGCAGCAAACCGGCGCGCTTTCGGTGGCCGCTTCGCTCGCGGATAGCGCGCTGGATCTGCTGGTTTCGCTTACGGGGCTGATGGCCATCATCTATGCCGCGCGCCCCGCAGATGACGATCACCGCTTTGGTCACACTTCAGCCGAAGATCTCGCCGCGCTCGGACAGGCGCTATTGCTGGCCGGAATCGCCTTGATTATCGGCTATGGCGGGGTTGTGCGGTTGTTTTCCAGCGCCCCGCCCCAGCTGGAAAACGAGGCAATCGGCATCGGGGTTATGGCGATTTCGATCGGCATCACTTTGACCCTGGTGCTATGGCAGCGCCGCGTGGTGCGGCTAACGGGGTCCAAGGTGGTGGCCGCGGACAGCTTGCATTATGTCGCCGATCTTATTCCCAATATCGGAGCCATGCTGGCGCTCGGGGTATCGTCTTTCTGGGCCTTTCCGCAACTGGATTCGCTAGTGGCGATTTTAGCCGCTGCGGTTTTGCTGCACGGGGCATTTCGCATTGGCGGCGCGGCGTTTGACGCCCTGATGGACCGCTCGGCTGACGCAAAAACCATGGAAACCCTCGCCGGGATCATTGAAGGCTGGCCGGAATTGCACGGCTATCACGACCTGAAAACCCGCACCGCAGGCACCACATTATTTGTGCAGGTTCACATAGAGCTGGACGGCAACCAAAGCCTGAAAGCCGCGCATGATATCGGCAAAGCCCTTAAACGGGGTATTCTGGATGTCTATCCGCAGGCCGATATTATCATTCACAAAGATCTGGCTCAAACAACCGCGAGGGATTAAATGGAACGCAAAACCGGCACCTTAAGGGTGCTTTTGGCCATGATCTTCGGGGCGGTTATTGGTGCCAATTTATCCATGGGGCTATTGGTATTCAGGGTTGGGCCGCCCCCATCCGCCGAGGCTATGAAAATATGGGGTTTTATCCTGGTTTACTGGCTGATCGGCATGGTGGTTTTTGCGGTTATTCCCTTTGTTCTGTTGCATCTGTCCAACCTGCGACAATGGTATGCAATGACAGCCATCGGCACGATGACTATGCTGGCGCTTAGTATGTTTTTCTTCAAGGGCATCGGAGACGTTACGCTGACCTACAGCCTTGCCGCAATCGGCGGCATTGTGGGCTGGGTGGTGTGGCGCGTTGCCTATAAGCGGATTTCAAAAAAGGACGGGAAATAGATGAAACGTTTTGGATGGGTGGTTGCTTTGATCGCCGCCACAGGGCCGGCAGCGGCGCTGGAAGTGGTTAATGTAGCCGAGGGTGTATATGCGCTGGTCGGAGACCTTGGGCAGCGCTCGCCCGAGAATTTGGGCAATAATGCCACATTCGGCGTGATCGTCACCGAAACCAGCGTGGTGCTGATTGATCCCGGCGCAGGCTGGAAAGCCGCAGCGGCGATCGATGCCGCGATCGATACCTTCACCGATAAGCCCGTGCGCTATGTGATTAATTCCGGCGGTCAGGATCATCGCTGGCTGGGCAATGATTATTGGCAGATGCAGGGGGCCATGGTGATCGCCTCTGCCGCCGCTGTGGAAGATCAAAAAAGCCGTGGCTCGGTGCAAATGACCGGCCTTGATACGCTGGTCGGTAGCGAAGGGCTGTCCGGCACCACTCCCGCTTATGCAGATATGGAATTTGATAGCGAATATGTGCTGGAAGTTGGCGGGGTTCGTCTCGAAATCACCCATCCGGGGCAGGCCCATACCCCCGGAGACAGCTTTATCTGGATGCCCTCGACCAAGGTGATGTTTTCCGGCGATATCGTATATGTCGAGCGGATGTTGACCATTGGCGATCAATCCCATTCCGGCACCTGGATCGAGGCCTTTGAGGCTATGGCCGAGAAAGCGCCTGAAATCGTAGTACCCGGCCATGGTCAACCCGTGCCTTTTGCCACGGCCAAGGCCGATACCTATGATTATCTGGTTAATCTGCGCGCTCAAATGGGACCGTATATCGAAGAAGGGGGCGATATCATCGGCTCGGTCGAGGTCGAGCAACAAGCCTTTTCCTATTTGCAGAACTTTGACCAGCTAGCGCGGCGCAATGCCCAGCAGGTGTTTACCGAAATGGAATGGGAATAGGCGAAAGCCGTCCTGCGCCAGCAGGACAGGGGGTGAGGAGATGGCCCGAAGGGTCGTCGAGGAACCCCCCCGCCGGTTGCGGCGCATCCGCCCTTGCGCCTGCGGTAAGGCTGGTCCCGCGCCGCGCTTCAGCCTTGGCGCTTGTGGCCAGTTATTTCTTGCCGATCTTTGGTTCTGTTCCCGAAATGATGCGCTTGATATTGGCCCAGTGGCGCAGCCAGATCAGCGCAGCCAGCAGCAGCCCAAGGCCGGTTGTGGTTGTTAGATCAAAAGCAAAAAGCCAAAGCGGCGCGCTGGCCGCCGCAACCAGTGCCGCCAGTGACGAAATACGAAAAACTACCGCTGTCGCCAGCCATGTAGCGCAGGCAGCAAGGCCGGTTAACGGGTTGATGGCCAGCAGGATGCCAAGAAACGTCGCCACGCCTTTTCCGCCCCTAAAGCGCAGGTAAATCGGGAAAATATGGCCCAGAAAAGCCCCAAGCCCCGCCACCTGCGCCGCGGTATCCCCATACAAATACCGCGCCACCAGCACCGCCACCGCGCCCTTGCCACCATCCAGCAGCAGGGTCAAAAGCGCCGCTTTTTTAGAGCCGGTGCGCAAGACATTCGTCGCGCCGATATTGCCCGAGCCGATCTGGCGCACATCCCCCAGCCCCATCACCTTGCTCACCAGCAGGCCAAAAGGAATAGAGCCAAGTAGATAGGCCGCAATCAAAATCCCCAATAGCCACGGCCAAGCCGCATCCCAGCCGGGCTGCGCCCCCCAAAAGCGAAATACGGATGGAACCATGATGCTCTCCTGATAACTAAACTAGATTAGACGCGGGGCCGCCTTATTCGTCAAGCGGGAAGACCTGCGCCCCCGCGACATAGGTTTGCAGCACCACGCCTTCCATGCGGCGCAGATCATAGGGCGTGTTTTTGGACTTGGAATGCAGCTTGGCGCGCTCCAGCACAAAGGGTTTATGCGGATCAAACAGGATCAGATCCGCCGGAGTGCCCACCGCAAGCCGCCCCGCCTCCAGCCCCAGCAGCTTGGCGGGGTTGAGCGATAGGGCGCGGAAAAGCTCCGGCAGGGTCAAATGCCCGGCGTGGAAAAGCTGCATACAGGCCGGAAGCAGGGTTTCCAGCCCCACCGCGCCGCTGGCGGCTTCTTCAAAGGGCAGGCGCTTGCTTTCTTCATCCTGCGGGGTGTGCATCGAGCAGATAATATCGATTAACCCCGATTGCACCGCCTGCACCACCGCCATCCGGTCATCCTCGGCGCGCAACGGCGGCTTGAGCTTGAAAAAGGTGCGATAGCCCTCGATATCCAGCAGATTCAGCGTCAAATGATGGGCCGAGACCCCCGCGCTCACCTTCAGCCCCGCCTTTTTCGCCCGCTCCAGCGCCGGAAGCGCGGCGGCGGTGGTGATCTGGTCGGCATGATAGCGCGCGCCGGTCATTTCCACGATTGCCATATCGCGCTCTAGCTGGATGCGCTCGGCCATGGGCGAAACGCTCGGCAAGCCCATCAGCGAGGCCAGCGGCCCAGAGGTGGCGCAGGCTCCGTTAGACAGGGTCGGCTCTTGCGGATGCGCCATGACCAGCGCGCCAAGATCGGCGGCATAAGTCAGCGCCCGCGCCAGCACTTTGGGGTTTTGCAGCGGGCGGTCACCATCGGTAAAAGCCACCGCGCCCGCATCGCGCAAAAAGCCGATCTCGGTCATTTCCGCCCCATTGCGCCCTTTGGTCAGCGCCGCCATCGGCAATACATTCACCGATACGATAT
>WFUK01000281.1 GCA_015485015.1 Paracoccaceae bacterium
GCGTAAGCCCCGCGAAACTCGAAGCTCCCCGTGTGTTGTAGACACTCGGGCTTCACCAAAATCTTGCGCCCCGCGATCTCGTCCAGGAAGGGCGAGGACAGCAGCGAGGTTCTGCGGATCACCGGCTTGATGCGCCCGTAAGCGGCGTTGATCATTTCCAGTGTGCTCATGCCTGCTCCAGTAATTTGCGGATAATTTCAAGGGATTGCGGCTCGTCCAATAGCGGAATATGGCCGCGATCCGGCACCTCGGCATAATGCATATCGGGGCGGCGGGCGCGCATCTGCGCCGCCGTTTCTGCGCTTAGCAGGTCCGAGTTTTCGCCTCGCAACAAGGCCAGCGGGGTGTTGGCCATCAGGTCAAACAAGCCCCACAGGTCCGGCGCTTCGCCCTTGGCTTGCTCGGCCATGGCTTTGCCAATGGCAGGATCATAATTGAGCGCAATACCCGCCTTGGAAACGCTAAACCAGCGCCGCGCCAGCACCTCCCATTTGGCATCGCTCAGGTCAGGAAAAGCCGCCGCCATTTCGGATTTCAGCCCCGCCACCAGCGCCGCCAAATCCCGCGCGCGGGGCGGCTTGCCGACATAATCCATGATCTTGGCGATACCTTCCGCCGCCAGCTCGGGGCCGATATCATTCAGCAGCACCCCGGCCAGCCGCCCGGGCGTGGTGGCGGCCAAGATCATGGCATTAAACCCGCCGCGCGAAGTGCCGATGATGGTGGTTTTTTCCAACCCGATAAAATCCATGAATTCCACCACATCGCGGGCTTCCTGCACGATGTTATAGCTGGTGAAAACTTCCGCCCAATCCGAGCCGTTGCGCCCGCGCATGGTCAGCCGGATGATCTGCGCCTCGCCCTGCATCGCGGCTGTCAACTCGTCAAAATCCTCAAGACTTCGGGTTAGCCCCGGCAGGCAAAGCAGGGGTTTGCCCGCACCCTCGATGCGGTAATCAAGCCTTAGCCCGTCGCTGGTGATAAACGATTTCATAGCGCGGCGGCCAAATCGGGAATGCCGGCAAGGTCTTGCATCATATGCTGCGGCGCGCTTGGCAGGCGATCCGCTGGCTCGCCCACGCGGTTCACCCAGACGGTTTGAAAGCCGTGACGGGCAGCATAGGCCGCATCCCAACCATTGGAAGACACGAATAACACCTGCTCTGGCGTAGTAGAGAAATGCTGGTCAACCATAGCATAAACCGTGGGGTGGGGCTTAAAAATACCGATGGATTCAACGCTTAGCACCGTATCCAGCGCGCCGCCAATTCCGGCTGATTTCACCGCACCCGCCAGCATTTCGGGCGAACCGTTTGACAAGATCCCCGTATTATACCCCGCCGCTTTTAGCGCATCCAGCATCGCGGGCACTTCGGGAAAAGCCGAAAGCTGCCAATAAAGCGCCAGCAAACGCTCGCGCAGCTCGGGCGAGGCAAGGCCCGTCGCCTCAAGCGCATAATCCAGACCGTCTTGCGTGACCTGCCAGAAATCGCAATGGGTGTTCGAGGTGGCCCGCAGCCATGTATATTGCAGCTGCTTGGCGCGCCAAAGGCTGGCGATCTCGGGCCATTTGGCGGCAAAAGCCTCGCGACCCGGTTCGGCAGCAGCAATGCGAGCGGCGGCGGCGACATCAAACAGCGTGCCGTAAGCGTCAAAAACAACGGTGGTTATTGGCATGATTTTCCCTTTCCATCCGAACCTATCGATTGGTGGGGTAAAACCCCACCCTTATTTCTTGCAAATCTGTTAGATGGGGTGGCTGGCGAGACCCCGCTGTTTAGTCCCAGCTTGTGATGGGTTGGATTTACAATGAACCTCTCCGGTTCTGATGTCCAGATTTTGCAGATGTATTCGAACGGAGTTAAACCGCTTAGTGTCTTTAGTCTGCGGGCATAATTATAGGCATCGACAAAATCCGATAGATGTATTTTGAGCTGGCCGTGTGTATCGTAATGATAGCGTTTCACCGTCGCCTCTTTCAGTGTTCTATTCATTCGCTCCACCTGCCCGTTGGTCCATGCACTGCCCGGCAGGTGAATGCCGGCA
>WFUK01000282.1 GCA_015485015.1 Paracoccaceae bacterium
ATAGAGCATCACCTGTCGCACCTCTTCGGGCAGCTCGCTCCACGGCAGTGATTTTTTGAATTTGTAATGCTTGGCGATGGCTTCGATGGTTTGGCGGAAATAGGGGGATTTACCCTTGTTCCAGGGTGCCAGCGCGCCATTATAAAGCGTGATCGATGGATCCGGCACAATCAGGTTTTCGTCAAAAAACATCTCGACCCCGAGACCGTCACAAGCCGGACAAGCGCCAAAAGGCGCGTTAAACGAAAACAGGCGCGGCTCGATTTCGGGGATGGTAAAGCCGCTGACGGGGCAAGCGTAATTCTCGGAAAACACATGGCGCTCGGCGGTATCGTCGGCGATTTCCAGCACCGCAATGCCATCTGCCAGATCAAGCGCGGTGCGCAGGCTATCGGCCAGCCGCGTTTCCAAGCCCGGCTTCAGCACCAGCCGATCCACCACCACATCGATATTATGGCGGAATTTTTTGTCCAGCACCGGCGGCTCGTCCAGCTCGTGAAACTCGCCATTCACCTTGATGCGCTGAAAGCCGGATTTCTTCAGCGCGGCAAAATCCTTGGCATATTCGCCCTTGCGATCCCGCACAATCGGGGCCAGCAGATAGGCGCGCGTGCCTTCCTCCATGCCCATAATCCGATCCACCATCTCGCTGACCTGCTGTGCTTCAATCGGCAGGCCAGTGGCGGGGGAATACGGCGTGCCGACCCGCGCGAAAAGCAGGCGCATATAATCGTAAATCTCGGTCACCGTGCCGACGGTGGAGCGCGGATTCTTCGAGGTGGTTTTTTGCTCGATCGAAATAGCTGGCGAAAGCCCCGTAATATGATCCATATCGGGCTTTTGCATCATATCAAGGAATTGCCGCGCATAGGCGCTCAGGCTCTCGACATATCTTCGCTGGCCCTCGGCATAAATCGTATCAAAGGCGAGGCTGGATTTGCCCGAGCCGGAAAGGCCGGTGATCACCACCAGCTTATCGCGCGGGATATCCACATCAACGCTTTTCAGATTATGCGCCCGCGCGCCCCGCACTTCGATATTCTTAAACATGCCCAGCCCCTTGATTGCCCGCATGGCTAACATAGGCCAGCACGGAAAACAAATATGAGAACAAAACAAAAACAATGCAAGCGAATTTCCCGATTTTGCGCTTGAAACCAGTAATATTCACTTTTTTGAATGTTAAGGGTTGATTATTGACAGGGATCAACTATTTCTACTCACAACAAGTCACACACGAGGGAGATTCCCATGAACATGCCATTTAGCCGCCCTGCCGCCGTGCAAGGCATTGCGCCCGCAGATGCGGTTGCCAAAGTCAACAATAACGAAGCCATCCTGATCGATGTGCGCGATATCAACGAGCTGATGTCTTCGGGCACCGCCAAAGGCGCGCTGCATATTCCGCTTATGATGTTTCAGGTCAAGGCCGATCCGCGCCACCCTGAATTCCATCCGGAGCTGGATACCAGCAAGCCGGTAATCGTATATTGCGCTTCGGGCGCACGCTCGGGCATGGCGGCGCAAATGCTGATCGCCAACGGCTTTAAAGAGGTTTATAACCTTGGCGGCTTGATGCATTGGCATCAGGGCGCTGGCGAGATCGTCGCCCACGCCTAAGCGCGCCAACACAGCTACTAAAGGGCCGGGGCATGCTCCGGCCTTTTTTCTTGCCATGAGAGTTTTGCAAATAGGACTCAACCATTTCGGATGGTCGCCATTGGTTGAAAAACTGGTAATGGTCGGCAAAGGTGTTTAGGTTAAGCAAGAATCAGCTTGTACACCTAAGGAATTTTTATGACATCACCCAAAGACAAGCCTTTCAAAACTGATCAGGAAGCATTTTGGGCCGGAAAATTTGGCTCAGACTATATTAGCAGGAACAAAGACGACCAGCTACTGGCCTCAAACCTTGCCCTATTTAGCAAAATCCTTGCGCATGCAAAAGCACCACGAACGGCAATTGAGTTTGGGGCAAACATTGGGATGAACCTTAACGCACTGCGACTTTTGTACCCGCAACAAGAACAACACGCGGTTGAAATTAACGCAGATGCCGTAGCCGGCTTGCGAGAACACCTTGCGCCAGACCATGTTTATCATGAATCACTTCTGTCATTTGAGCCAAAAAGCGAATGGGATCTCGTGCTGATAAAAGGGGTGCTCATTCATATTAACCCCGACATGCTGCAAGATGTTTACCAAAAACTGGTAAAGGCCTGCGGAAAATACCTAATTGTGGCTGAATATTATAACCCGTCGCCCGTAAAAATTTCTTATCGCGGCCACAATGACCGCTTGTTCAAAAGAGATTTTGCCGGTGAAATAATGGATGCCCACCCCGAAATGAAACTGCTTGATTACGGGTTTATTTATTCGCGCGATTTGAGCTTTCCACAAGATGACATTACTTGGTTTCTTATGGAAAAGACTAAACAACCGCAGTCTTAAACCGGTCGCGCAAGCGCTTTAATAGAGGTGGTCGCGGAAATTCGGACCAGTTGTTAAGGTGAATCGGCCTATGAAAAGGACGATAGGAAATGACGAAGAGAAAACGGTATTCGAACGAATTTAAGGCGCGTGTGGCGCTGGAAGCGATCCGCGAGGAGTTGACGCTGGCGGAGTTGTCGAAGAAGCACGGCGTGCACCCGAATATGATCAGCGGGTGGAAACGGGCTGCGATCAAGAATATGGCGGCTGGATTTAGCAAGGATGATGGCGGCACGGCCAAAGAGGCCGCTGCCGAGATCGACAAGCTGCACTCAAAGATCGGGCAGCTTGTGGTGGAACGGGATTTTTTAGCGAGCGCCTCGGTTCAGTTGCTCGGAACACGAGGCAAAAAATGGTGAGC
>WFUK01000283.1 GCA_015485015.1 Paracoccaceae bacterium
CAACGGCAGGAAGTGCTTACAATGTTAAAATTGTCCGATGACATAAGTGATTTCAGACGACTCTATGAAAAGAGATTTGGCCCTATAAGCGCACAATTATCTATGTTCCCAGACTTTTTCAAAAATGAGTAGCGAAACACCGTATATACGGTGTTCTATGAGGTGCGTGGGCTAGCTAAGTATATAAGCCCCACCTAGGTTAGTAGTTACGCTGCATCCTGTATTTATAATTTATATCAGCACGTTATGTAGCTTTCGTGTTGGTTTTACTTTCAAAACCGACACAGTTTCCTCACGTACTACCCTGTCAAATGCACATTATTGCCTTTGCTCGCCCGCATGTTATAACCCCCCATGGCTACAAATCCCCCCTCCTCGCTGCTCTCCACCCTGCGCCTCATCGCTTTGGCCGCCACGCTTTTGGGCAGCGGGTCGCTTATCTCCTCCTTCCTGTTTTACAAAAATGCCCTCCTGACCGGCGGCATCGTGCTTGAATTCGCCCCGAATGACGCGGCGTTTCAGCCAGACATAACCCCCATCGTCGCTTTTGCTGATTACCAAAAACAAAAATTCATCGCATCGCCTGACAGTGCCTTTGGCGCAGACAACATGCTTCTCGGCCAAAGGCTGCGCATTAAATATGACCCCGTTAACCCCGCAAATTTCCGCCTCGACACGCCGCTGGGCATGTGGGGGCGCGGGGTTATCCGCCTGCTTTACGGGCTGGTCCCCTTCCTTGTTCTCAGCTTTATTCTGGCTGGCAAAAGCAAGCGCGCCCCCGTGCAGCCCCGCCCAAGCGCGCGCAGCCAATCCATCAAGCCAGCGCACCTCATTCGCCACAAAAATACACCTCCGGCCCAATCCGGCGTTGTTCGCCGTATGCGTTGATTTTTCTGCGTATCCCTGTAGCATAGCGTGCAACTGCATCACGGGGCCCGCCATGGCAAAAAAGAAAACATCAAACCGCCGGATTTGGGGCATTATTATCTTGGTGTTCGGCTTGATATTTGCCACCATCGGCGGCGGCCTCACCTATGTCGCCTACGATTTCTCAACCCGCGCCATTGCCACCTCAGGCGTTGTTACAAATATCGAGGTGAATCTGCCCAGCAGCACAAATAGCGGCGGCACGGGTGGCCCTACCTATAAGCCCACCCTACGCTATATTGACCAAAATGGCCGCCCCCAAAGCGGCCAAACTTTCCTGTCCTCTTCCAGCTATAACTACGCCATCGGCACCAAGATCAACATGCTTTATGATCCGGCGAACCCCGGCAGCCTGCGCATAGATAGCTGGTTTTCGCTCTGGGGTTTTAATCTGGTTTTCCTTGTCACCGGCCTTCTTATTATGGCGGGCGGGGCCGCTCTTTGGCGGTATGGCGGGCAAAAACCTGCCCAAGCCAAAGCGACCGATGCCGCGCCCTCCGCCCAAAAAACCGATTTCAGCTACAGCTCACGTGACAAACCCCAAAGCCCAACCGTGCGCCGCAAATAGGAGACCGTATGAAAATCTCGAAAAACACCCCTGATCTAATGGTTATTGATGATCGTCCGTGGTTCATCGGGCTGTTTTTAATCGGCTTTATTGCTATATTTGCGAGCATCGGTGCCACCATGCTTTATAGCGGCCTTTTGGGCGGCGTCTTCATGTTATTAATTGCCGGTGCTATTTTCACCGGATTTTATTTTCTGGTTGAGCGCACGCAGCTGGTGCTGGATGCAAGCGCCGGAAAGCTTGAAATCCGCAAAAAATCCATGCGGCGGATGAAGCGCGATAAATATGCGCTCAAAGAGCTGCGCCACACCACGGTAGACTCCAGAACCTCGTCAAGCAGCAGCGGTAACAGCACCAAAACCAGCAGGTTGGTTTTGGTTTTTAATGGAGAAAACGGCGAGACCGACACCCCCCTAACCGCCGCCTATACCAGCGGCGGCGCTGCCGAGCGTATTTCCCCCGTGGTTAACGCGTGGCTAGAGGCGGTAAAGTCCTAAAGCACCTGATCCAGCGCCGCTTCCAGCCGCTTTACCGTGCCGTCAATATCTGCCAGCTTGTCCAAGCCAAACAGCCCCAGACGGAAGGTGCTAAAACCCTCCGGCTCATCGCATTGCAGCGGCACACCGGCGGCAATCTGCATACCCAGCGCCGCGAATTTCCTGCCGGTTTTGACCTCTGGATCATCGGTATAGCTCACCACCACCCCCGGCGCTTCAAAGCCCGCCGCCGCGACCGAGGCAATGCCGCGCGATTTCAGCGCCGCGCGCACCCGATCCCCGAGTTCCTGCTGCGCGGCTTTGATCGTATCCCAGCCCAGCGCCTCGGTTTCCTGCATTGCATCGCGAAAGGCTTTCAGCGCATCGGTCGGCAAGGTGGCATGATAGGCATGGCCGCCATTCACATAGGCTTGCATGATATTGTGCCATGTTTTCAGGTTGCAGGCAAAGCTGCTGGAGGTGGTCTCTTCCATCCGCTCCAGCGCGGCTTGCGAGAGCATCACCAGCGCGGCGGCGGGCGAGCTGCTCCAGCCCTTTTGCGGGGCCGAGATCAAAATATCCACACCGGTTGCCGCCATATCAACCCAGATCGTGCCGGAGGCGATGCAATCCAGCACCATCAAGCCACCCACCTCATGGGTGGCATCAGCCAGCGCCTTGATATAATCATCGGGCAGAATCATGCCGCTGGAGGTCTCGACATGCGGGGCGAATACCATCGCAGGGCGCTCTGCCTTGATCCGCGCCACGGCTTCCTCGATGGCCACGGGGGCAAAGGGGGCGGTGGCAGCATTGCCGGATTGCCGCGCCTTTAGCACGGTATGCTCGGAGGGGATATTTCCGGCGTCGAAAATCTGGGTCCAGCGATAGGAAAACCAGCCATTGCGAATCACCAACGCCTTTTGATCGCTAACAAATTGTCGCGCCACAGCCTCCATGCCATACGTGCCGCCTCCGGGCACAACCACCACCGCCTCGGCCTTATATACCCCTTTCAGGGTGTCTGAAATATCGCGCATGACCTGCTGGAAAGCGGCGGACATATGGTTGAGCGAGCGATCGGTAAAAACCACCGAGAATTCTTGCAGGCCATCGGGATCAACATTGGGCAAAAGGGCGGGCATGGGCGGCTCCTGACTGGGTGTGAACGGGCGCAACCGGCCCTTTTTGTCGCTCTAGCAGTTATTGATCAAAATGGATAGAGAGACCGGACATAGAACGCTACGAAGCGGGTTTTATGTGACTGGAATAATCACGGCATCCCCAGTTGCAAACCTTGGCATTTTTGCAACAAGTGGCAAAAATGGGCTGCGGCGCCGTGGCCTCGCTTCGCTCGGTGGGCGCTTGGCTGAACGCTATACCTCGATCGCCAGCGCTATGCCCTGCCCGCCCCCGATGCACATGGTGATCAGTCCTTTGCCGCCGCCAATTCGCTTCAGCTCGTAAATTGCCTTCAGCGTCACAATCGCCCCCGTTGCCCCCACCGGATGGCCCAGCGCAATCGCGCCGCCATTGGGGTTTACCTTTGCGGGGTCCAGCCCCAGCTCTTGCGACACGGCGCAGGCCTGCGCGGCAAAGGCTTCGTTGCTTTCGATCACGGCAAAATCAGCCGGCTTTAGCCCCGTGCGCACCAGCAGGTTTTGCACCGCCGGAACGGGACCGATGCCCATAATCGCGGGATCCACCCCTGCATGGGCATAGCCCAGAATCCGCGCCTTGGGCCGCAGCCCTGCATCTTTTGCCGCTTTTGCCGTGGCCAACACCAAAGCCGCCGCGCCGTCATTGATGCCGGAGGCATTGCCCGCCGTCACCGTGCCGTCTTTTTGAAAGGCCGGACGCAGGCCTGTTAATGCTTCAAGGCTGGTGGTCTTTGGATGCTCGTCGATCTCGAATATCTCGGTTTTGCGACCCTTGCGCACCTCGATCGGGGCGATTTGGCTGGTGAAATATCCGGCCTCGATCGCCCGCGCCGCCCGTGCCTGGCTTTCCAGCGCAAATGCGTCTTGCGCCGCGCGGCTGATGCCGTATTTTGCCGCCACGTTTTCCGCCGTGACCCCCATATGGCCGGTGCCGAAGGGGCAATGCAGCGTCGCCAGCATCATATCCACCGCCTGCATATCGCCCATTTTCTGGCCCCAGCGGGCTTGCGGCAGGATGTAGGGCGCGCGACTCATGGCTTCCGCCCCGCCTGCCAGCGCAAAATCCGCATCCCCCAGCATCAAGGATTGCGCCGCCGATACCAGCGCCTGCGCCCCCGAGCCGCATAGCCGGTTCACATTCATCGCCGGCACGGCTTCGGGAATTCCCGCCTCCATCGCCGCCACCCGCGATAGATACATATCCCTAGGCTCGGTATTGATCACATGACCAAACACCACATGGCCAATCTGCGCCGGCTCCACGCCGGAGCGCCTGATGGCCTCGCGCGATACATGGGCCGCGCTTTGGGTGGGGGGCGTGCTGGCCAATGCGCCGCCAAAGCCGCCAATCGCCGTGCGGGCGCCATCAAGAATAACGATATCGGTCATGGGTATTCCTTTGTGCTGAAGCTTGCGCGCAAGAAAAGCCGCAATCTCTGCGCTTTGCAAGCCTTAAAGCCCGCGCGCGAGCGCCGCGATCACCAAGCCTGCCAGCATCAACCCCCAGCTTTGCCACAGGATCCGAACCGATTGCCGGATATGCGCCGCACCGAGACCATGCCCGCCGCGCGGATTTACATATTTGTAATCCACCCGCTGCCCGTCATAGATGCGCGGTCCCGATAGCGCGACATCCAGCGCGCCCGCCACGGCCGCCTCGGGCCAGCCCGCATTGGGGGAGCGATGATGGCGGGCATCTTCGGAAATGACCGTTAGTGTGTGCTGGTCTCCGGCGACAAAAGTGATCAGCGCCGCCGAAATCCGCGCCGGAATGTAGTTCACCACATCATCCAGCCGCGCTGCTGCCCAGCCGAATTGCTCGTATTTTTCGCTACGATAGCCGATCATGCTATCAGCGGTATTCACCAGCTTATAGGCCATAATCCCCGGCAAGCCAAAAAGCACAAACCAGAATACAGGTGCCACCACCCCGTCCGAGAAATTCTCGGCGGCGCTTTCTATTGCCGCCCGCGAAACTCCCGCCTCGTCCAGCGCGCTTACATCGCGGCCAACGATTTTGGCCACCGCCTCGCGGCCCGTATCCAGCCCCCTATCCAGTCCGTCCGCCACCGCCAGCACATGCTGCACCAAAGAGCGATGGCCAATCAAAATCGCCGCCCCCAACACCTCCAACACCCCCCAATCGGGCAGCGCCGCCAGCGCGGTCCCGATGCCGATCACAATCCCGAGGATAATGCCAAGCGCGGCCAAGCCTTTTGCACGGCGATATTTGCCATTATTAAGTCGCCGATCCAGCCATCCGATCATAGCGCCCATCCAGACGACCGGATGACGGATACGCGACCACAGCCATCGAGGCTCACCCAAGGCGGAATCCACCAGCAACGCCACAACTATAAGTGATATATACGTCATATTTTCCATAATAATAGGAGATTTATTGCCTAATGGGGTTTTTGTCGGCCAAGTGGGCTAGCTTTGTTGTAAATTTCTTATTAAGGGCATGGGTAATAAGCGGTTGGCCAATGCGCAAGAGAATTTACAGTTTTGGCTATTCGCACATAACTATTTTACCATCAGGGTCTGGGGGCCTCGTTTGCGGGTATTGATCGCACAGCACAACGCTGAACTGGGCGCGCTTTGGGCCGCCTTTCTCAAGCGAGAGGGCGTAGAGGTTACGCTCGTTCAATCGCAATCCGAAGCCTTGATGCAGATTCGGGCGCAGAATTTTGACGCGCTTGTTCTGGAGATGGTGCTGCCCGATGGCGGCGCGATTGCTGTGGCCGATTTTGCGGCCTACCGCCTGCCAAATACGCCGGTAATTACGGTAAATTCCACCAGCTTTTTTTCCGACGGCTCTATTTTTGATCTCATGCCCAATGTGCATTCGGTTATGCAAGCGCCGGTTGAAGCCGAAGACCTCGCAGCGCTTGTGGCCCATCTTGATAGCAAGCAGCAATCGCGGCCCAGTAGCGCTTATTAGCCCGCGCCGGCCTGATTCCGGTTGTCACAAATATTTGGCTGGCAGGTTTTCTTTTTCTCGATATACTGAATTTATCGGCAGCCTGAACCGGCTGTTAATGTTTTGGGGCGAAGCTGGTAGCTGGAGGAAAAATCATGGATGCTTTTCTATCACGCGAAGTGCTTGATGGCCTTGAGCGCGCCCGCAAGCAGGCGCAGCGCAAGAAAAACCGCCTGCGCCTGCATGTGGGAGACGAGGTTTACCCATTGCTCAAGCTGACGGAAGACGGCTTCGAGATGGAGCGGGACGCCGCACCTCATCTGCGCGGCTTTGTCGATATCTATGACGGGGCGCGCCATCTGGCCACCTGCCTCGTGATCCATTCCGAGCCTGAAGGCAGCTTGATGCGCTATGAATACAAGCGCCATACCAGCGTCACCGATGGTCCTGCCAAGGATTTTGTGGTGGATGAAAACGCGCCGGTTGCCCTGCTTCGCTAGCTATATTCGCTGATCCTTGCAAAAATTAGCCAGTTCACGCAATATTTCAGCGAAATTTCCTTTATTTTTGCAAAATCAGGCAAAAACTCCCGCCGCTTCAGCGCTATCTGACAGCTAAACTGTCATGCTGGAGAGAAACAATGATTGATGCACCATATATCCTGTTTTTGGGCGACGCGGTAGATCCGCTCGCCGCCAAGGTCGCCCAAGGTATTCGCGATTGGCGGCCTGATTATGCCAAAGCGCAATTCCGCCTGCCGGGCTGCAATGCCGATATGGGCCTGCCCGATATGACCATGGAAGAGGCCGCTGCCGCGGGCATAAAAACCGTAGTGATCGGCGTGGCTAATCGCGGCGGGCATATCTCGGAAGCCTGGATCACCGCGCTGGAAGCGGCGCTGGTGGCGGGCATGGATATCGCCTCGGGCCTGCATAATCTGCTATCCGACGAGGGCGCATTGGTTGCGGCGGCGCAAATGCATGGCCGCACCTTGCATGATGTGCGCATCCCCACCGTGGCCTACCCGATCGCCAACGGTAAAAAGCGCAGCGGCAAGCGGGTATTGGCCGTGGGCACCGATTGCTCGGTTGGCAAGATGTATACCGCGATTGCGCTGGAGCGCGAGATGCAGGCGCGCGGGCTAAACGCCACCTTCCGCGCCACTGGCCAGACCGGTATTCTGATCACCGGCGGCGGCATCCCGCTTGATGCGGTGGTGGCCGATTTCATGGCCGGCGCGGTGGAATATCTGACGCCGGAAAATGACCCCGACCATTGGGATATTATCGAGGGCCAAGGCTCGCTTTTCCATGCCAGCTATTCCGGTGTCACCATGGCGCTGATCCATGGCGGCCAGCCCGATGCCCTCATTCTGGCCCATGAGCCAACCCGCAGCCATATGCGCGGCCTGCCCGAATATGCCCTGCCCAGCCTGGAAGATCTGCGGGATATGGCGCTGCGCCTCGCGCAGGTGGTTAATCCTGCCTGCAAGGTGATCGGGGTATCGGTGAATACCGCAAAAATGCCCGAGGACGAGGCCAGCGCCTATTTGCAGGCGCTCGAAACCAGGCTCGGCCTGCCCTGTGTGGACCCTTACCGCCACGGCGCGGCGCGGCTTGTGGATGCGCTGGCATGATTACCGCCGTCGCCGAATCCTTTCCGCTGAACGAAGTATTTACCATCTCGCGCGGCTCGCGCACGCATTCAAAGGTGGTGACGGTCAGCGTCTCGCGCGATGGGCAATTTGGCCGAGGTGAATGCGTGCCTTATGCCCGATACGGCGAGAGCATGGAAAGCGTGATCGCCCAGATCGAAGGCCTGCCCGAGCGCATCACCCGCGCCGAGCTGCAAGCGGCCCTGCCAGCCGGCGCGGCCCGCAACGCGGTGGACTGCGCGCTGTGGGATTGGCAGGCGAAATCCGCCGGAAAGCGCGTGTGGGAACTAGCGGGATTACCCGAACCGCGGCCGGTAATCACGGCCTTTACGCTTTCGCTACAAGCGCCCGAGGAAATGCAGCGCCAAGCCGCCAAGCACGCCGCACGCCCGCTGCTGAAGATCAAGCTCGGTGGCGAAGATGACATGGCGCGGCTGGAAGCGGTGCGCAAAGGCGCGCCCGATACGCGGATCATCGTAGACGCCAACGAGGGCTGGTCCCCCGAGCTATATACCGCGCTCGCCCCTGCCCTGATCCGCCTCGGGGTCGAGGTGGTGGAGCAGCCCTTGCCAGCGGGGGCCGATGATATGCTGGGTGAAATCGCGCGGCCATTGCCCGTATGCGCTGACGAAAGCTGCCATGATCGCCAGAGCCTGCCCGCGCTCAAGGGCAAATATGACATGGCCAATATCAAGCTCGACAAAACCGGCGGGCTGACCGAAGCGCTGGCCTTGAAGGACGCGGCGCTTGCGGAAGGTTATACCCTGATGATCGGCTGCATGGTCGGCACCTCTTTGGCCATGGCCCCCGCCACCTTGCTGGCGCAGGGCGCGGGAATCGTGGATCTGGACGGGCCGCTGCTTTTGGCACGTGACCGCGCCGCCCCTTTGCGCTATGACGAGCGCGGGGTTTACCCGCCAACCGCTGAATTATGGGGATAAGCATGAGCAGGATTGTATATGTAAACGGCGAATATCTGCCGGAAGAAGATGCCAAAATTTCGGTCTTTGATCGCGGCTTTCTGATGGCGGATGCCGTGTATGAAGTGACCTCGATCATTGATGGCAAAATGATTGATTTCAAAGGCCACGCCGCGCGGCTGGAGCGCTCGCTTTCCGAGCTGGATATGAAAGCCGCCTGCACCATGGACGAGCTGGAGGCGATTCACCGCGAGATGATCGCCCGCAACAACCTCACCGAAGGGCTGGTTTATTTGCAGGTCACGCGCGGCATTGCCGATCGTGATTTTACCTATCCCGATGTGGAGCCTTCGATGGTGCTGTTTACCCAAGCGAAAAATGTGGTGAATTCGCCGATGGCCAAGCATGGTATGAAGGTGATCTCCATCCCCGATATTCGCTGGGGCCGCCGCGATATCAAAACCGTGCAACTGCTGGCACCCTCGATGGGCAAGATGGCCGCCAAGGCCGCAGGCTGCGATGATGCCTGGCTGGTGGAAGACGGGTTTGTGACCGAAGGCACCTCCAATAACGCCTATATCGTGACGCAAGAGGGCACGATTGTGACCCGCGATCTGGGGCACGAAATTCTGTCCGGCATCACCCGCGCCGCCGTGCTGCGCTTTGCGGCCGAAGCGCAGATCAAGATCGAGGAGCGGCCCTTTACCATCGCCGAAGCCCAAACGGCAAAAGAGGCGTTTGTCACTTCGGCCACCACATTTGTGGGACCGGTGGTGGAGATCGACGGCGCGCAAATCGGCGATGGCAAAGTGGGTGATATCGCCCGCCGCCTGCGCGAAATATATCTGGAAGAAAGCCTCAAAACCGCAATCTAGCGGCGCGGGCTATCGGGCGGCGCTAACCGCCCGATATTATCCCTTGGGTAAAGCGGCGCAGCCCGTCAATGACGTTGCTAAAGCCCGAGATAACCGGCTCAAGCGCCGGCACCATGGCCGAGATATTTTCGGCGAAAAGATAAACCGCCAATAGCAGCAAAAACAGATACAGCACTAAAAAGAACCCAAGCCGCCGACCCGAACGGGGCTGGGGGCCATCATCCATATCCAGCAACGCACTCTTAAGCGCATTTTTGGGCCTTTCAACCTTAGGCTGAACCGGCTCGGGCGGTTTTTTGGCCTTGCCGAATTTGCCCAGCAATCCTGGCTTGCCAGCTGCATTTCCGGGCTTCGCCTCGTTTTTCGGGCCTCTGAACGAGGATAGCTGCGCCCGAATAGCGGCTTCTACATCTTCGGCAGAATCCACCGGCGTTGGCTTGGCCGCCGAGGCGGAAGACGGGCCGCTGGCCACCGGCGCAGGGGCGCTTGGCTGGCTTGGCTTGCTAACCGGCGCCGGCTCGGAACCTATGGTGGAAAACGGGGCCGAATGCACATCCGCATCAACAATATTCACCACTTCAGGCGCTGCGGGCCGTAGATCCGTATCGTTCTGCTTTTCGAGGTTGGCGATATGCCGGGCCTCTAGCGAATCCGGTTCCGGCGTTGGATCAAAGCCGGAAGCCTCGTTTTCCTCTGGTTCTTCCGCTTCTTCCTC
>WFUK01000284.1 GCA_015485015.1 Paracoccaceae bacterium
CCTTTTTTGTGCGCGCGGCTGACGGCACCCGCATTCGCTTTGCCCTTTGGGCGGGCGAGGGGCGCGGGCTGGCTTTTATTTTTCCGGGCCGCACCGAATGTATTGAAAAATATGGCCGGATGGCGGGGCGTTTGCTTGAGCGCGGTTACGGCGTTGTGGTCATTGACTGGCGCGGCCAAGGGCTTTCGGATCGCCCGAATAATAGCACCAGCGTGGGCCATGTGGCGGATTTTAGCGATTATCAGCAAGATATCGCAGCGGTGCTGGCGCATGAGGCCATTGCCGCCCATTCAGGCCCGCGTATAATATTTGCCCATTCCATGGGCGGCTGCATCGGGCTTCGGGCGCTGCTTGAGCGGCAAGACTTTGATAAAGCGGTGTTTTCTGCGCCTATGTGGGGGTTGCATCTACCGGGGGCCAACAGATTTATCGCGCCGGTTTTGGCCAATATCGGCACCCGCATCGGCCTGGCCGCCAAGCCCGTGATTGGCCAGCCAAAAGGCTTTTACCTCACGCGCGATCCGTTCAAAAACAACAATCTGACCCATGATCGGGACCATTGGGAATATATGAAATCCCAGATCGTCAAATATCCGTCGCTGGCGCTGGGCGCACCCTCGTTTCGCTGGTTGCAATCGGCCTTGGCCGAATTCAAGCATTTTGATCAGCAAACCATGCCCGCCCTGCCCATGCTGGCCTTTGTGGGCAGCGAAGAAAGCATCGTCAGCCCCGCCGCTATCGAGCGCCAAACCAAGCGTTTTGCGCAGGGTAAGCTTATCAAAATCGACGGCGCGCGGCACGAGATCTGGATGGAAACCCCCGAGCGCCAGCGCCAATGCTGGGCTGAAATAGACGCATTTCTCTAGCGCCTTTTAGCCGCCGGATTTCGCCTTTTGCACCCAGGCGCCATTTTCCTGCGCCCAGTAAACCGCCGCAATATCGGCCTCGGTCACCGCTTTCCAGTTTTCGCGCGCTTGCGCCACGGCATCGGGATCTCCGCCGTCAAAAAACAGCGTCACCAGATCAAATGCCTTCATGCGCCCGGGCTTGGCCTGCGCGCCATCGATCAGCATCAAAACCCCGGCACCATTGGGATTTTCAACGCCCAAAGTCAGCCAGATCGGCTGCGCCGCCCCGTCCCCTTCCAGCCCGTGGGGCAAAAAGCTGTCTTCGGGGCTGGTCCAGAGATGGGTATCCAGAAACCGCAGCCGCGCCTCGTTCCCCCCCTGCACCACCACCTTCCAGCCGCGCTGCAAGGATTTGGCGAGCAGGCCCGGCAGGGTCTGCTCCAAGGGGGATTGCGTGAGGTGATAAAACCGGACCTCGGTCATGGGTCAGGCCTCGAATTTATCGCGGATCAGCCGGTCCAGCGCCCGCACCCCCCAGCCGGTGGCCCCTTTGGGCGAAAGCGGCGTTGGCCCCGGCGAAGCCACGCCCGCGATGTCCAGATGTATCCACGGGGTGTCGTCTTTCACAAAGCGTTGCAGGAATTGCGCGGCGGTGATCGAGCCTGCCATCCGCCCGCCGGTGTTTTTCATATCCGCCATCCGTGTGTCGATCAGCTTGTCATAGGCCTTGGCCAGCGGCAGCCGCCACGCGCCCTCGCCCTCGGCCTTGGCCGCCCGCAAAAACGCATCGCATAGCGCATCATCATTGGAGAAAACCCCGGCATTTTCATGCCCGAGCGCGACCATAACCGCGCCCGTCAGCGTAGCCAGATTAATCATGCCAGTGGGCGAAAATCGCTCTTGGGTATACCAAAGCACATCGGCCAGCACCAAGCGCCCTTCGGCATCGGTATTGATCACCTCGATAGTGTCGCCCTTCATCGAGGTCACCACATCGCCCGGGCGAGTGGCTTTGCCATCGGGCATATTCTCCACCAGCCCGACAACACCCACCACATTGGCTTTGGCCTTGCGCAGCGCCAGCGCCTGCATCACACCAGAAACAACACCAGCGCCGCCCATATCCATGGTCATATCTTCCATGCCCGCCGCCGGCTTTAGCGATATGCCGCCGGTGTCAAAAACCACACCCTTGCCGACCAGCGCAAACGGGGCCTCGTCGCCGCCGCCCTGCCATTGCATCACCACCACTTTCGAGGGGCTTTCCGAGCCAAACCCCACACAAAGCAGGCTGCCCATGCCGAGCTTTTCCAATTCCGCCTCCTCCAGCACCTCGACCTCAACCCCCAGCTTTTCCAGCGCCTCGAGGCGATTGGCGAATTCGGTGGTGGTCAGCACATTGGCTGGCTCGTTCACCAGATCTCGGGTGAAATGCACCCCTTGGGCCACCGCCGCCATCGGGGCGAATCTGGCTTCGATGTCAGCGGGTTGATTAACCATGACCATGGCCGCTTCCGCGCGGGATTTTGGCTTGGATTTATGGCGGTCAAAAGCATAGTCGCGCAGCACCAGCCCATAAACCATCTCGGCAGCGCGGCTCTGGGCCGCCAATAGCACCGAGATTTTTTCGCCATTGGCAAAGCTCGCGATCTTGGCACCAATTTTTCGCGCCAGCTCCACCGAGGGGCTAACGGGGCATTTTATTACCTGAAGCGCGCTGGCCTGCATGCGCTCGGGTAGCTCAAAAATCACCGCATCGCCCTCGCTCAGCTTTTCCCATGCCTCGCTTTCTGCCAAGCGCTTCAGTCCGCCGCGCATAAGGGTGTTGGCTTTGCGGGTGAGCTGGTTCATCCGTCCATCTTCGCCCATCACAACCGAGATTTTATCGGTAAGCTCGCCGATGCTTCCGGTGGCGGATTCCGAAAAAGTAATGCCTAGGGTATGGCTCATAATATCCTCGCTTTGGGTTTAGAATCTATTCAGCCAAACCCTAAGAGGTTTTCCCCGCCAGCGGTATCGGTTTTTGCCAACCATTTTACATCAGCCGGAATTCGCCCGAATCCCCGCCGCCTCCCTTGACCCGTTGGCCCAATGCCAATAGGCAATAAGGGCAATCAAAAGGCAGCAACGTGAACCGACTCGACCGATATTTCCTTGCCCAGCTATTTGGGCCATTTGGCTTTTTTGCCTTGGTGATTGCCGGTATTTTATGGCTGGCCCAGGCTTTGCCGCTGATTGATAATGTGATTGAAAGCGGGCAATCGGGCTTGGTATTTCTGGAGATCACCAGCTACCTCGTGCCAAAGGTGCTGATGGTAGCCCTGCCGATTGCCGCGCTTTCCGCCGCGCTTTATGCGCTTAACAAGCTCTATAGCGAATCCGAGCTGGTGGTGATGATGACCGCCGGACAATCCCCGATGGCGCTGGCGCGTCCGGTTGCAATATTTGGCACAATCGCCATGATCCTGATGACGGTGGTGACGCTGTTTCTGGTGCCGGCTTCGCAAACCCGCCTCGGGCAAAGGCTGGCGGATTTTCGATCTGACTTTGCCAAAACCCTGATCCGCGAGGGGCAATTTATTCATCCGGCAAGCGGCATTACCCTGTTTATCAGGGACACCTCCAAGCAGGGCGAAATGGCGGGGCTGTTTTTGAGCGATCGGCGCGACGAGTCCAATCCTGTGGTCTATACAGCACGCAAGGCTTTGTTATTGCAAGATGATACCTCGGTGCGCATTGTCATGTTTGACGGCAATATCCAGCGGCTCCCCATCGGCACAACGCAGCTTTCCAGCGTGTATTTTGACCAGTTCACCTATGATATCGGCGGCTTGCTGGCCTCGCCCGACCGGGGCAACCGCACGCCTTTTGCGCGCTATGTGCCCGAGTTGCTCTGGCCGGATGAGGATGTGCTGGCCAGCGATTACTACAAACGCGGAGCCTATCTGGCCGAGGCCAATCATAAGCTCGTGATGCCCTTGAGCGCGCTGCTATTGCCGCTGGTGGCGCTTGGGGCGATTTTGGCAGGCGGCTTTCGGCGCGGAGGATTTATGGGGCGGGTGATGGGCGCAATCGGTATCGGCTTGTTTATTCAGGCGGGGATCGGGGTGTCCAAATCCTTGGTGCAGGGCAACGGGGATTTGTTCTGGATCATGTATTTACCCCCGCTTATCGGACTGATCATCGCGCTGTTGCTTTTATACAAGGCGGGCCGGATGCCGCGCCGGCATAGGCGAAAAGCATGAGGATGTATCGCTATATCCTTGTGCGGTTTTTGCTCAATCTGGTGAAGGTCCAGATCGCGTTTTTGCTGTTGATTTTTGTGATTGACGGGGTGGAGCAGGCGCAGCTGCTGGCGGCCTATGATGCGCCCAAGCTGGAGACGCTGCGGCTGGTTACGCTGCGCGCGCCGCAATATGTGATGAAAATATTTCCGCTGGTCTTGATGCTGGCTTCGCTCACCACCTTTGTTGGCCTGTCGCGCAGCTCGGAGCTGGTGGTGATGCGGGCCTCGGGGCAATCGGCGATCAAGCTTTTGATGATACCGGTTATCGCCACCTTGCTGATCGGGGTGATATTAACGGCGGTGGTAAATCCGATTGTCGCCGCCACCATTCGCAAAACCGACGCGCTTTTGGCCGAATACAACATTGGCGGGCAATCTTTGGTATCGCTTGGCTCCACCGGCATTTGGCTGCGCCAAGGCGGGGCCGAGAGCCAGTTTGTTATTCAGGCCGATCGCACCAGCTTTAACGGCTCGATCCTGTTTAATGTCAATCTGTTTGAATTTACGCTGGATGGCCAGCTCACCCGCCGGATACAGGCGCAATCCGCGCGCCTGGCGGATGGCGAATGGCTGATGCGCAATGGCACCGACTGGCGCTTTGACTACACAAACACAGAAAGCCCGATCACCAGCATTCCCTTTGAAG
>WFUK01000285.1 GCA_015485015.1 Paracoccaceae bacterium
CAGGTTTTCCAGCCCGAATTCACCTGCGGCCTGCGTGGCCTTCCAGCTGAATTTGCGCACCACCTCGATCACGCTACCCCAGGCATCAATCGAAAAAACAATTTCCGCCATCGGAATGGTCACATCAAGGATTTTGCGCTCATCCGTTACCATTTCGTCGTAATTGGCGGCGTTGCCAATGCCGACATTATCAGAAATCACCTGAAGGGAGGATGGATAAAAAGAGCTGACATTGGGGCCGAAGCTGGCCAGAACCACAGCGCTCACGCGATCTTGCCATAGCTTCACCGCGTGGATTTTCCGACGATCCGGATCCCCAATCTGCATGCCAAACCATTTATTGCCCGGGTTCATCATAGTTGACCACATGGTGCTGGTCAGCGCTTTTTTATAAAGCGCGGGCGAGCTGGAAAGCACCTTGTTGCTGTTCTTTTTGTTTCCAGCGTCAGCTTTGAAGGGCAGGGTGCTCATCAACCGGTAAATATCTTCCCAGTCAGCCTTGTGGTGGCTGCGCGCCCCATCCAGCTCATCCCAGCGCGTGACCATCCGGTCTACGCGCGGGTCTTTCTCCTGCGGGCCTGTAATTTTACGGGCGGGGGTGCTATCAAGTGGCATTCGGCACGCCCCCCATGGTGTTGGTGGCCGGAATGCCGCGCGGGCTGGTCAGGATGTTGGCAGCGGCACCGGCGCGAAACTTGCGCAAACGGGCCTCGATGTCACCTTGGCGCTGGCTGGCTAGGTTGGTTCCCGCCGGAATAATGGCGGGGGCAGGGGCGGCGTCTTTCTTTTGAAACAAACACATAGCTTAGGTTTCCTTGTTGATGGTGGAGGGTAGGCGGGGAATGTAATCAGCGAGCCAAACCCATTGCTTCAGGTTCACCTCGCCACTTTGCCCAAGGCCCACCATATGGGCTTCAAGCTCAAATCCGATCGCGCGCAGCAGGCTGGGGGCGGTGGGGTGCCCCGCCCAGCTGCGCGCCTCGATGCGGTGCAGGCCCATGACACGGGCCTGCGCGGGGAAGCCGTCTCGGATAAGGCGCACCAGCGCCACCAGCCCCCGCTTCCATTGCTTGTGATCGCAAGCCAGCATAGCCGCATGGCCAAGCCCGGGCGTGACCCCGGGCACAATCGCCATCACTGCAATCGGCTGACCATCGACCACCCCCACAAAGCACGCCGCCCCCTGCTGTCGCAAAGCCATCCACCCCGCCAACAATTCATAGCTGTCAGCCTCGTCACCGCGCATTAACTGCGCTTCAAACTGGTCCATTTCGTCCAGCTTGGTGAGCACCTGAAGCGCAGCTTCAGGGGTGAATGGCTCAAGGGTTACGGGGAGCGTGTGCATGGGTTAACCTCCTACGCCGCGTCTTTGGCGCAGCGCCGCACGGCAGCCGCCCAGTTCTTGAGGGCGTTGTGAAAACCCGCTGGCCCAGCCGCGATAAGACCATAAATCTTGACGGTATGAATGGGCGCATCCCCGTCAAATTCTGCCCCGTGGTGTTCCACCAGATGCGCTTGCAGGGCCGAAATGTCGGTCGGCATGTCGCCCAGATCAGCCGCCAACAGGGTGGCCGCCTGCATGTAATCCTCGGCAATCGCCTGCGGCTTTTTCAGCGCTTTTTCTTTGGCCTTGGCGCGCTTCTTCTTGTTCGCCTCGCGGGTTTTTGTGGCCTCTTCGGTCGCTTTTGCCTTGGCCTCCACCTCGGCCACCCGCGCCTTTTCCGCGCGGATATCCTCGGCGTTGTCCTCGGCATCCGCGATGATCTTGGCGGCTTTGGCTTGGGCCTGCTCGACAATCGACTGGGCGTCGTTTTCAGCATCTTCATAGGCTTCGTCGGAAAAGTCTAATTTTTCCGTCGCAGATTTGACAATTTCTGCCGCCTCATTTTTCGCGTCCTCAATGGTTTTAGCCGCCTCGATTGCGCCAATCTTGGATATTTCGGCAATTTTGGCCTCGGCCTCGGATATCAATTCCGCCGCACGCTTTTCAGCATCCGCGATAATATCAGCCGCTTGGCGATCCGGTGCCGCTGGCGGGGCCGCACCCTCCACCTCTGCGGCGGGCAAGGTCTTGCTCTCGGCTTTTGTCTTGGTCATCGTTTTAATCTCCATAAGGGTTGGTAACGTCAAATCCGGTCTCGATGCCGCCACCATTCATCGGCGGGCCTCCGTTATGACCGATCTTTTCAGACACATCATTGTGCCCAAAACTGTTGGGGCTGGAGCCATCCGGCTTCGCCTTTGAAAGCAGCAGGTATTGCAGCCCATCCATCACATTGGCCTCGACCTTGCTCTTGTCGGGCACCTTGCGTTTGTCGCCGCTCTTGTTGATCTCTTCAGCCCAGACATAGCGCGCCTCAAAGCCGGCGATCAGGTATTTGCAGCTCGGATCAATCAATATCCCGGGCTTGCCATTACGGATAAATTCGAGCTGGGCGCGTATGGCTTCAAGACGCGGGTTAATCCGGTTGGTGCCCATGCGCTGGGGCTTCACTTTGAAGCCCGCCGCCTTGCCTACCATCAGGTTCCACGTTGCGTTCTCATCCGCCGCTTGGCTGGCGCCGTGTTCGCCCGCCATATCGCCCCAGGCACCGCCCACACGCAGGCCAGGGAAGCGCTTGCGCAGCATATTCTTCAGCTCTTGGCCAAATTTCACCGCCATCAGCCGCTTTTTGGGGAACATCAGCTCGCCCAAAATCACCCAATGACCCGGCTCATGGTATTGCGCGATCACCGCCGCCCCCTTGAAGCCCTGATCAAGGCCGATATATAGCGGCAGGTTGGCATCCGGCTGTAATTTGACGGGGGAAACATGGATTTGGCGACTGAATTCATCCTCAAAAACAGGGTCGCCCACCTTCAAGTAAACCGTAAGGTTATAAACCAGCCGCTTCACGAGGTCGCCGCGTCCTGCCAGCTTCATGGTGGCGATCTGCGTCGGGTAATAGCTGGCGGGCAGGTTTATCAGGTTTTCGCAGCCGTCCCCACCGTAACCGGCTTGTTTATGAAAGCCGATCTCAATCGGATGGAAATCGGTGCCGGCCTTTTCCGCCTCGGCTTGCAGCGCCCCGTTCAGCGTCGCAATCACCTCTTTGCGCTTTTCCTCGTCATAGAAAAAATCAAAGGACCAGGTATCC
>WFUK01000286.1 GCA_015485015.1 Paracoccaceae bacterium
GTATTCACCCCCGAATACCGCGCCAAAAGCCGCAGCCCTGCGCCCTCTCGCCGCGCGCCCTCTTCGCTTAACACCTTCAGCACCACCCGCCGCCCATCCGTCAGCCGTCCCGCATAATGCGTAGCTTGCGGCGACTCCAGCATCACCGAAGCCTCCAACACCCCGAACCTGTTCACCTCTCTATGCATAGCTCAATCTATCACCCGGCCCGCGTCTCGTCAGCCCCCCATCGAGGGGGGCGTTCCTCGAGTGCCTCTCGGGAGGCACCCCACCCTATAATCGTGGCATTTTTGACTCACCCTCAACTTTTCCCCGCCAGACTCTAGACCTCCCCCCAAAGCCCGCATAGAAAGAACCGAACCATTCACGAGGGCCACCCATGCGCATCCTGATCACCAATGACGACGGCATCACCGCCCCCGGCCTCAAGGTCATGGAAACCGTTGCCAAGGAAATCGCCGGACCTGACGGGGAAGTCTGGGTGGTGGCGCCCGCTTCCGAGCAATCCGGCGTTTCCCATTGTATCTCTTACATCCGCCCGATGCGGCTGGAGCAGCTCGGCGAGCGCCGTTTTGCGGTCGAAGGCTCCCCTGCGGATTGCGTTCTTGCCGGCCTGCATGATGTGCTGAAGGATTCGCCGCCCGACCTGGTGCTATCGGGTGTTAATCGCGGCCATAATGTGGCGGAAGACACGCTTTATTCCGGCACTATCGGTGCGGCGATGGAGGCGGCGATGCACGGCCATAAAGCCATCGCCATGTCGCAATATTACGGCAAATATAATCACGATCTCGATGATCCGTTTGACGCTGCCCGCGCCCATGCCGCCCCGATGGTTCGCCAGCTTTTAAGCACCGCGCCGTGGCATGACAAAGCCTATTCCACCTTTTATAACATCAACTTCCCGCCGATTCCGGCGGATAAGGTAAAAGGCGTGCGCAGCACTCGCCAAGGTGCGCGTGGCTCGGCGGCCTTCGGGGTAGAGCCGCAGGTGGCGGGCAATGGCCGCCGCTATCTATGGATTTCGCACAAGGCCGATAATGCCTCCGCCGCCCAAGGAAGCGATGCTTACGAGGCCTCGCAAGGCTATGCCACCATCACCGCGCTGCATGCCGATCTCACCTCCGAGAGCGCCCTGAAATCCATCGCCAATCTGGACGCAGAATTTTGAGCCCGCAGGACCAAATGCAATTCATCCTAGGCTTGCGCAGCAAGGGCATTACCGATGCGCGGATTTTGCAAGCGATGGAAGCCATTCCGCGCATTGATTTTCTGGCAGGCACCTTCCAGCCCCGCGCCTATGCCGATACCCCTTTGCCGATTGATTGTGGCCAAACCATCAGCCAGCCCTCGGTCGTGGCAAAAATGACCCAGGCGCTGGATGTCACCCCCCGCTGCAAGGTGCTGGAAATCGGCACCGGCTCGGGCTATCAGGCCGCCATTCTGGCCAAGCTCACCCGCAGGGTCTATACCATCGAGCGCCATCGGCAGCTGGCACGCCTCGCAACCAAACGCCTCGAGGCGCTGGATCTTGGCTATGTGACGGTGATTACCGGTGATGGCTCGCTGGGCCTGCCCGAGCAATCCCCGTTTGATCGCATCCTGCTCACCGCCGCTTCCGAAGATCCTCCAGCGATTTTACTGGGGCAATTGCGCGTCGGGGGCATCATGGTTTTGCCGGTCGGGCAATCCGATAAGGTTCAGACATTGATTAAAATTGAAAAAACAGATACAAATCTGGAATATACAGAATTGGGAGAGGTGCGCTTTGTGCCTCTGCTGGAGGGAATTGCGGAAGATATCGCATAGCCTCACCGAGCATAATGACCGGAAAACCGGCTAAAAGTAAAGCTTATACAAGGGCTTATTGATATGGGCATTTTTAATTTTTTCAAGATCAGCACTGCTTTATCTGTGCTAACCTTCACCTCTGCCTGCGCGAGTGGCATTGATCTGGGCCGTCTGGCTGCGCCGTTTCAGGGCCAAGCCGATGCGATCCCCTCGATTGATCGCCCCGCCGCCGATGCGCGCGGCGTGATCACCTATCAAACCTATCAGGTGATTTTGGCCAGGGAGGGCGATAGCCTGGCCGAAATGGCCAGCCGTGTGGGCCTGACCGCCACCGAGCTTGCGGAAGTCAACGGCCTACCTGTGCGCTATATGCCTCGCGCGGGCGAGGTGCTGGCGCTGCCGCAAAATGTGGGTGGCTCGGTGGTGCGTTCGCCGAGCGGCTGGTCGGCCGAAATCGCTACATCCGCTATTGAAAACGCCACGCCGAATAACCGCCCCGCCGAGGTTGGCTCGCCTACCGAGCCGCTTCGCCATCGGGTCGAGGCCGGAGAGACCGCCTATACCATCGCGCGCAGCTATAATGTTTCGGTAACGGCGCTGGCCTCGTGGAACGGCCTTGGCTCCGAGCTGACCGTCCGCCCCGGCCAGCAGCTTATTATTCCGGTAGCCGATACCGAAAATATCGCGCCGCCAGCGCCAGCACCGGCCCCACCCGCAGCCGCCCCGCCGCGCGCCGCAGCGCCAACGCCGGCACCGCAC
>WFUK01000287.1 GCA_015485015.1 Paracoccaceae bacterium
ATCGAGGCCAGCGGCCAGCAATTTAGCGGTGAAGACCGGATTTTTCCGGCCAGTTCATCCAGCTCTGAAACCCACCCTGCCGATCTGCTGCTGCGCCCGCTGCGCGGCGAGACCTTTATGCTGCATTTTCATCTACATCCCGATGTGTCGGTGAAAAAAGAGGAGGACCATTGCCTGGGCCTGACCCTGCCAAACGGCGCGCATTGGGTTTTTCGCCAAGAGGGCGGGCTAACCTGCCTTGAAGATTCAATATATCTCGATCACAGCCCGATTGCGCCACGTGCGACCAAACAAATCGTTGTGATAGGGCGCACGCTCGACTATGTAGGCGCCATTCGCTGGAGCTTTACCAAAGCCTAGCCCATTTCCACCTCCTATCAAGGAAAAGTAAATGCCCTCCCAAAACCTCCCAATCCGCCGCGCCCTGCTTTCTGTCTCTGACAAAAGCGGGCTGATCGAGCTGGCGCAAGCGCTGCATGAACGCGATGTCGAGCTGCTCTCCACCGGCGGCACCGCCAAGGCTCTGCGGGGCGCTGGCCTGCCGGTAAAAGATGTGTCGGATATCACGAATTTCCCCGAAATGATGGATGGGCGGGTGAAAACCCTGCATCCCATGGTGCATGGCGGGCTGCTGGCGCTGCGCGACAATCCCGATCATCTGGCGGCGATGGAAACCCACGGCATTGGCGCAATTGATCTGCTGGTGGTGAACCTTTATCCGTTTGAGGCCACGGTGGCGGCGGGGGCCGATTACGATACCTGCATCGAGAATATCGACATTGGCGGCCCTGCCATGATCCGCGCGGCGGCCAAAAACCACGGCTTTGTGACCACGATTGTCGATGTGGAAGATTATAGCCTGCTGCTGGAAGATATGGACCAGCACGAGGGCGCTACCTGCGGCAGGTTCCGCAAAAAACGCGCCCAGATCGCCTATGCCCGCACCGCCGCTTATGATGCGGCGGTCAGCACATGGATGGCGGCAGCGATTGGCGAGGATGCCCCGCGCCGCCGTGCGGTATCCGGCACTTTGGCGCAAAGCCTGCGCTACGGCGAAAACCCGCATCAGGCGGCGGCGTTTTATACCGATGGATCAGAGCGCCCCGGCGTTGCCACCGCCGAGCAGCTTCAGGGCAAGGCGCTGTCTTATAACAACATCAACGATACCGATGCCGCGATTGAACTGGTGGCGGAATTTGACCCCGCCAACGGTCCCGCCTGCGCCATTATCAAACACGCCAACCCGTGTGGCGTGGCCCAAGGCGGCTCGATGATCGAGGCCTATCAAAATGCGTTTAACTGCGATAACGTCTCGCCCTTTGGCGGGATTATCGCACTTAATCAGCGGCTTGAAGCCGATACCGCCGAGGAGATCACCAAGATTTTCACCGAAGTGGTGATTGCGCCCGAAGTGTCAGACGCCGCCCGCGAGATCTTTGCCAAAAAGAAAAACCTGCGGCTGTTAATCACCGGTGGCTTGCCGGATGTTTCGGAGCCAGCGCAAACTTGGCGCAAGGTTTCTGGCGGCTGGCTGGTGCAGGATAAGGATAATGGCATTGTGCTACCCGGCGAGCTGAAGGTGGTAACCAAACGCGCGCCGTCCGAGGCGGAAATGGCGGATCTGCTCTTTGCGTGGAAGGTGGCGAAACATGTGAAATCCAACGCCATTGTCTATGTGAAGAATGGCGCAACCGTGGGCATTGGCGCGGGGCAGATGAGCCGTGTGGACTCAACCCGCATCGCCGCCAGCAAGGCCCGCGATATGGCCGAGGTGCTGGGGCTTAACGAGGTGCCAACCATCGGTTCGGTCGTGGCGTCTGACGCGTTTTTCCCCTTTGCCGACGGGCTGATCACGGCGGCTGAAGCGGGGGCAACGGCGGTGATCCAGCCCGGTGGATCGATGCGGGATCAAGAGGTGATCGATGCCGCCAACGAGGCGGGGCTGGCGATGATATTTACCGGCATGCGCCATTTCCGGCACTAGGCCTGCGTGGAAAAAATAAAAAAGGCCCACCGGATGGCGGGCCTTTTTCCATGATCGGCTTCGCGTCTATTGCGCACGCACATAGCGCTGGAACGATACCCGCACCGGCTCGGAAGGCGAACCCTCCTCAAAGTTATATAGCAATACCGCAGCCAGATACCGGCCGGGGTATAGCTCTACGGCGATCTGGCTATCGCGCGTGCTATCGCTCCCCATACCGCTATCGTCGTTATATCCAAGCTGCTGCCCGCGATCATTATAAAGATAAAGCTGCGAATCCGCGCCGCCATTGCCGATGCCTTGAATCAGCATCAAGGAAGGCTCGGCCACCTCGAACAATATCCAGCGCGCGTCTTTGCCCACCAAAACATCGCCGGAGAAGGCCGTCTGGATCAGGCCGATATTATCAATCGGATAATCACCGCCAATGGGGGGCGAGGCCTCGCCGCTGGCATAGCGCGCTTCAAGGAAGGCTTTTTCGTCAAAGGCCCGCACCGAAACATCAATCGGCGCATCGCCATCGGAAAGCGCGCTTACCGCAATGCAATAATCGCCGGATTGCAGCGGGGTTTGCATGTCGATTTGCGAATTCAGCCCCTCGAAATCGTCATTTTCAAACACGATATTGCCGCCATTATCATAAACACGCAGCACAGGGTCGGCATCGGTATTGCGGGCCGTAATGGTTAGGCCCAAAGGCGTATCCACGGTGAAGCGGTGATAGGTAACGGTGCCGGAGCGCGAGAAATCGATCTGGCCCCCGCCGCCCAGCGCCGCGTTGATCGGACCAAAGGCCAAGGGGGAAGCCGGCGTTGCGGCGGTGCAAGCCTCGGACGCGCCGCCACCTGTGGATGCGCCAACGGTAATCGGCTCCATATCCCAGCGGGAGAGCTGAACCGTGGTCGGCCCGTTATTGGACGAAAAGTTATAAACCCGCGCGCAATAGCTGCCAGGGTTCAGCGAGGCTTCGATGCGCGAAGCCCGCCCGCCGCCGCCATCATCATCGGAAGCCAGCTCATTGCCCGAGGTATCGAGCAGGACCATTACCGGATCCACACCGCTATCATCCGTGGCCTCGATGCGCACATCGGTGGGCGAGGAAACCTCGAATTGCAGATAGGAGTTTACCCCGGGGGTAAGCTGCACCTGCATTTGCGCCGGATTGGAAATTTGGGAAACATCGGCCCCGAAGCCGCCAAATGGCTGCACCTCGGATGGCGAAACCCCGCAGACGCTCAATTGCGCAAGGGCGACCGAGGGGAGAAAAATACTGGCCGTAGCCAACAAACCTAATTTTGCACGTAGCATAAAAGAATACTCCTAAAGTTGTTCAACGTGAACGATGCATATAGCTGCGGCGCTATTTTCGGCGCGCGCTTGCCATAAGGCAAGAAAAATATTGCAAAATATTTCAGTCGGCATGAATGTGCCGGAAACCGGATCACGCATTTTGCGACCCTAGCCATCCAGCCGGATATTGGCGTTTTTCGGATCATAGGGGCTATCTTCCACCACCTCGGCAGGCCAGAGACGGTCTTGCATCTTCACCTGCAGTTTCTGGCCGGTTTTGGCCAATTCCGGCGGTAAATACCCCATGCCGATGCTGCGCTCGAAATGCACCGAATAGCCGCCCGAGGTGAGCCGCCCGACCTTTTGCCCATCCAGATAAAGCGCCTCGCGGCCCCAAGGGTCCATGTCGTCGGGACCATCAATCAAGAGCGTGCAGCATTTGGCGCGGATGCCGGTTTTCAGCATTGCTTCCTTGCCGTGGAAATCCTTATCAAGGCTCACAAAGCGCGGCAGGTCAGCCTCCAGCGGGGTGGCGTCGCGCCCCAGCTCGGTGCCAAAAGCGCGGTAGGATTTTTCCTGCCGCAGCCAATTTTGCGCCCGCGCGCCCACCAGCTTCAGCCCGTGCTTTTCGCCCGCCTTCATTAACAGGTCAAACAGGTAATTCTGCATCTCGATCGGGTGGTGCAGCTCCCAGCCCAGTTCGCCGGTATAGGCCACGCGGATGGCCTGAACCGGACACATGCCCAGCTCGATATGGCGCGCGGTCAACCATGGGAAGCGCTTGTTGGAGAGCGCAGTGGCAGGGTCCGCATCATTGATGATATCGCGCAACAGGGCGCGGGATTTCGGGCCGGCAATGGCAAAAACGCCGTATTGCGTGGTGACATCCTGAATCTCGATATAGCCGAACTCATCGGCCTTGTCGGCAGCGGCCTTGCGCAGGTAATCGGCGTCGTAAGCGGTCCAGGCGCCAGCGCTCACGAGGTAATATTCATGCTCCACCTCTCGCACAATGGTATATTCGGTGCGGGTGGTGCCGGCACCCGTTAGCGCATAGGTGAGGTTGATCCGCCCCACCGAGGGCAGCTTGTTGCAGGTAAACCAGTTCAGAAACGTCGTCGCCCCCGGGCCTTTGACGCGGTGCTTGGTAAAGGCCGAGGCCTCGACCAGCCCCACGCCTTGGCGGATGGCCTTGGCCTCCTCCACCGCGTATTGCCACCAGCCGCCACGGCGAAAGCTGCGGCTGTCATGGTCGTTAAACCCCTCCGGCGCAAAATAATTCGGGCGCTCCCAGCCATTGACACAGCCAAATTGCGCGCCGCGCGCCTTTAAGCGGTCATAGCACGGCGTGGTGCGCAGGGGGCGGCAGGCCTCGCGCTCCTCGTCGGGGTGATGCAGCACATAGACATGCTCGTAGCATTCCTCGTTTTTGCGCGCAGCATATTCCGTGGTCATCCAGTCGCCATAGCGCTTGGGGTCAAGGCTGGCCATATCGATCTCGGCCTCGCCCTCCACCATCATTTGCGCGAGGTAATAGCCGGTGCCGCCAGCAGCGGTGATGCCAAAGCTGAACCCCTCCGCCAGCCACATATTGCGCAGCCCGGGCGCAGGGCCAACCAGCGGATTGCCATCGGGCGTATAGCAAATCGGACCGTTAAAATCATCCTTGAGGCCGCTTTCCTCGCAAGACGGCATCCGGTGGATCATCGCCATATACTGATCCTCGATCCGCTCCAGATCGAGCGGAAACAGATCGGCGCGAAAGCTATCCGGCACGCCATGCTCAAAGCAGGCGGGGGCACCTTTTTCATAAACGCCAAGGATCCAGCCGCCGCGCTCTTCGCGCACATAGGATTGGGCATCGGCATCGCGGATCACCGGATGCTCGGGGTTTTCCTTGCGCCATTCCACCAGCGCCGGATCGGCATCGGTGACGATAAACTGATGCTCGACGGGGATGGCGGGGATTTTAATGCCCAACAGCTTGGCGGTGCGCTGGGCGTGGTTGCCCGTGGCGGTCACCACATGCTCGGCATGGATTTCAAAACTCTCGCCAGATGGCACCAGATTGCCGCCTTTTTCCACCATCACCGCGCCGCGCACAATCCAGTGGTCGCCCGCCCACTCATAGCTATCGACCTGCCGCTTGCGGATGATTTCAACGCCGCGCTGGCGCGCCCCTTTCGCCATAGCCATGGTTACATCGGCGGGGTTTATATAGCCATCCGCCGGATGGTATAGCGCGCCTTTCAGGTCTTCGGTGCGAATAAGCGGCCAGCGTTCCCTGATCTGCGCGGGGGTCAGGAATTCGTATTCTATGCCAACAGAATCTGCCGTGGTGGCATAAAGCCTGTATTCATCCATCCGCGCTTCGGTTTGCGCCATGCGCAGATTGCCCACCACCGAAAACCCCGCATTCAGCCCAGTTTCGGCCTCCAGCTCTTTATAAAACTTCACCGAATAATCATGGATATGGCTGGTGGCATAGCCCATGTTAAACAGCGGCAATAGCCCCGCCGCGTGCCATGTGGAGCCGGAGGTCAGCTCGTCCCGCTCCAGCAGCACCACATCATTCCAGCCCGCTTTGGCCAGATGATAGGCAATACCCGCCCCCACCGCGCCGCCGCCCACAACCAAAGCC
>WFUK01000288.1 GCA_015485015.1 Paracoccaceae bacterium
CATTATCGGCGGCGCGGATGTCGCCGCCGAACTGGATGCGAAGCGGGCCATCAACCAAGGCACGCGGCTGGCGGCAGAGCTTTGATCGGTGCAGTTTTGTGTAGGGTGCGTGGTCTCCACGCACCCTACTTTTAGCTTAGCCCGTCGAGTGTGAGCCGCAGCTTGCCGATCATCTCATCGATATGGCTTTTCTCGGCGATAAACATCGGGGCCAAAATACCCGCATCGCCGGTGAATTTCACATGCATACCATTCCAGAACAGGTCCTTCTGGCATTGCCCGCCCCGCGCGCCCGGCGCTGCGCCTGCGTGCAATTCAACCCCGACCAGCGAGCCAATACCTCGAATGTCTTTCACCAGCGGATGATCCCGCAGCGAAAACGCCGCTTCGAGGAAATAAGGCGATAGCGCAGCAGCTTGCTCAAGCAGCCCATCCTCCTCATACAGGCTCAACGATGCCAAGCCAGCGGCGCAGGCGGCAGGGTGGCCGGAATAGGTGTAACCGTGGAAAAACTCGATGGCCCCCGGGGCGGCGCTATCGGTGATCACCTCATAGATGCTGTCTTTCACTGCCACTGCACCCATGGGGATGGAGCCGTTAGTGAGGGCCTTGGCCATGGTCATAATATCGGGCGTTACACCAAAAACATCGGCCGCGAACTTACCGCCAATGCGGCCAAAGCCGGTGATCACCTCGTCAAACACCAGCAAAATGCCCTCTGCGTCACAGATCTCGCGCAGCCGCTCCAGATAGCCTTTGGGCGGGTTCAGCACACCAGTGGACCCTGCAACAGGCTCGACAAAACATGCGGCGATGGTTTGGCCGCCGAAGGTATCCACCGCGCGCTGCAAATCATTCGCCAGCTCCACCCCGCGCCCTTCGGGCTGGCCTTGCACGAATAGCTCCGCCTCGTCCCATGTGTGCCGCATCATCACGATATTGGGCATCACGCTCGGGAAGGTTTTGCGATTATTCATCAGGCCCGATAGCGACACACCGCCGATATTCACCCCGTGATACGCCCGCTCGCGCGAGACAAACCGATGCCGGTCCTGCCCGTTTGCCGCGTGATAGGCCATCACCATTTTCAGCGCGGTATCTATTGCTTCGGAGCCGGAATTCACGAAGAAAACGTGGTTAATCTCTTCGGGCAGTATCCCCGCCAGCTTGGAAGCCAGCGCGAAGCTCAGCGGGTGCGAGGTGCCAAACGCCGCCACATAGGTCAGCTCCTTCATGGTCTCATGCACGGCTTCCACGATCTTGGGATGCGCATGGCCAGCCGGAGAGCAGAACAGCCCCGAGGAGCCATCGATCACCCGACCCCCTTGGTGGTTGGTCATGTAATTTCCGCTGCCCGAAACAATCAGACGCGGGTCGGCCTTAAAGCCCTTATTATCGGTAAACGGAATCCAGTATTCTTCAAGCGAATTGGTGCTGTGATCATAAGCCATGACCGCTCCTTTATAACAATGCGAGAATGCGAGACCCGCGCTTTTGCGGTTCTATCTTGACACTAGACACAGATTCGCGCTTCCATTACCCCCAGATTAAACCTCGATTTAAGTCCAGTTGGAGCGCCCATGTCCCTTGCCGAAGATATGTTCTTTTTGGACCCGCATTTTCAGGGGTCTTTGCAAAACCAGATCCGCCAAATCGTGGCTTCGGCCATCCTTTCGGGAAGGTTTGCGGCGGGGGAAAAGCTGCCAAGCTCGCGAAAGCTGGCGGCGCATCTGGGGATTTCGAGAATCACCGTGACGCTGGCCTATCATGAGCTGGTGGCGGATGATTATATTACCGCCCAAGGCCGCTCCGGCTATTATGTGTCTGAAACCGCGCCCAGCGTGCCGCTGCCCAATTTGCGCGGCGAAACCACAGGCGATCTGGTGGACTGGGATAGCGCCCTTCGCCGCCGCTTTGCGGGGGGGAAAACGGTTAAAAAAGAGGTCAACTGGCGGCGCTACCCTTATCCTTTTATCTGCGGCCAGCCCGACCCGGCGCTGTTTAACCAGGCCCATTGGCGGCTCTGCGCCCTGCAAGCGCTCGGCAAAAAGGAATTTGACAGCCTGACCTCGGACTATGCGGGGCATGACGACCCCGAGCTGATCAAATTTATCGCGCGGCATACCTTGCCACGGCGCGGAATTCTGGCGCGGCCAGAGCAAATTCTGGTTACGGTCGGGGCGCAAAACGCGATGTGGATGGCGGCGCAATTATTGCTGGACGGGGATAGCACCGCCGTGTTTGAAAACCCCGGATATCACGGTATTCGCGAGGTTTTACGCCATGCGGGCTGCCGCTCTATTCCGGTGGAAATCGATGATGAAGGGATACCTCCCGAGGCGCTGCCGGAAAATCTGGATGTGCTATTTGCCACCCCGAGCCACCATTGCCCGACCATGGCCACCCTGCCGATGAAGCGGCGCTATGAGCTGCTGCGCTTGGCGCGCGAGCGGGATTTTTTGATTGTCGAGGATGATTACGAATTCGAAATGGGGTTCCTGAAGCCGCCTTCTCCGGCGCTGAAATCGCTGGATACCGACGGTCGGGTTATCTATGTCGGCAGCTTTTCCAAGAGCCTTTTTCCGGGGTTGCGGCTGGGCTATATGGTGGCCTCCGAGGCCTTAATCGAACAAGCCCGCGCCCTGCGTTTGGCGACTTTGCGGCACCCGCCGGGGCATATCCAGCGCACCACCGCCTATTTCCTCGGGCTTGGGCATTATGACGCCATGATCAAGCGGATGCGCACCGAATTTCAAAAGCGCCGCAGTGTGATGGAAATCGCGCTGGCGGGAAGCGCGCTGAATGTGGCGGGGCGGGCAGCTTTTGGCGGCTCGAATTTCTGGGTGGAAGCCCC
>WFUK01000289.1 GCA_015485015.1 Paracoccaceae bacterium
ATATTCACATCCACCCCAGCAAGCACCACCACTGGCCGCGCACCGCGCAAAGCCACCTCAACCGCATTCAACGAGATCCGACGCGGTGCTTCCGCCGCCACGCCAGCCATAGCCAGCGCCACCTGATCATCGCTGACCCCCGTGGCAGAGGTCAGCACCATGATCCACTCAGCCACGCGCGCGCGCCTCGTTTTGCGCTTGCAGCTCGCGCGCGACCAAAAACGCCAGCTCCAGCGATTGCGCCGCATTCAGGCGCGGATCACAAGCGGTGTGATAGCGCGAGGAAAGATCCTCGTCCTTCACATCGCGCAAACCACCGGTGCATTCGGTCACGTCTTTGCCGGTCATTTCGAAGTGAACTCCACCCGCATGGGTGCCCTCGGCTTTGTGAATGGCAAAGAATTCCTGCACCTCGCCCAGTACCCGATCAAACGGGCGGGTTTTATAGCCGCTTTCGGATTTGATGGTATTGCCATGCATCGGATCACAAGACCAAACCACCTTATGCCCCTCGCGCTCCACCGCGCGAATAAGCTTGGGCAGGTGCTTGCCCACTTCCCCCGCGCCAAAGCGGCAGATCAGCGTCAGCCGGCCCGGGATATTATCGGGGTTGAGCTTTTTGATCAGCACCAGCAGATCTTCCTCAGAAATGCTCGGTCCGCATTTCAGGCCAATCGGGTTAATCACCCCACGGCAAAATTCCACATGCGCCCCGTCAGGCTGGCGGGTGCGATCGCCAATCCAGATCATATGCCCCGAGCCGGCAATCCAGTCTCCGGTTTCGCTATCTTGCCGGCAAAGCGCCTCTTCATATTCCAGCAGCAACGCCTCGTGGCTGGTATAAAAGCTCACCCGCTTCATCGCGTCTACGGTTTCGCCGGAAATCCCTGCGGCTTCCATAAAGGCAAGGCTTTTGGAAATATCCCGCGCGAGCTGGTGGTATTCTTCATAGCCCACCCCGCCTTCGGTGCTTTCCAATGTCCAGTTATGCACCCGCTTGATATCGGCAAAGCCGCCCTGCGAAAACGCCCGCAAAAGGTTGAGCGACGCCGCCGCCTGGGTATAGGCACGCAGCATGCGATTGGGGTCGGGGATCCGGCTTTCGGGGTTAAAATCAAAACCGTTGATGATATCACCGCGATAGCTTGGCAGTTCCACACCGTCCATGCTTTCATAATCCGCCGAGCGCGGCTTGGCAAATTGCCCGGCCATCCGGCCGACCTTCACAATCGGGGTTTGGCCGCCAAACGTGAGAACCACCGCCATTTGCAGCATCACCTTATAGGTGTCGCGGATCATATCGGAGGAAAACTCATCAAAACTCTCGGCGCAATCGCCGCCTTGCAAAAGGAATGACCGCCCCTCTGCAACCTCGCCCAAAGCGCGGGTCAGGCGGCGGGCTTCGCCAGCAAATACCAACAATGGATATCGGGCCAGACGATCGGTTACGCCGGTCAAGGCCGCCTCGTCCAGATACTCGGGCATCTGAATCCGGGGCTTGCTGCGCCAGTCAGATTTGGTCCAAGTGTTTCCCATTGCTTTACTCCTTCAGCGTTTCGATTTTACCTTGAATCGGGCATTATTTTAAATTAACAGCCGCCATCATAACGGGTGATTTTGTATTGACCAGCGCAATAAAATCTACAAGATGATAATTGTTACCAGCAGGGTCTTTCCAGCGGTCAAACCTCCCATTTTCTCCATATTGCAGGTGCCTATGTCCATTGATCCCTCGAAATCCACCAAGCGTTTTGTGTTTTTGCTGCTGCCCGATTATTCCCTGATCGCCTTTTCCAACGCGATCGAGGCGCTGCGCCTGGCCAACCGCATGGCGCGACGGGAGCTATACACATGGCAGCTCGCCACAGAAGATGCTGCGCCGGTTGCCTGCTCGGCGGGGATAAGCATGACGCCGGATATAGCGCTGGAAACCCTGAACCGCGAAGATACGGTGATGGTATGCGGTGGGGCGCGAATAAAGCATGCGGCCAGCCCGAAGCTGCTAAACTGGGCGCGGCGCGAGGCGCGGCGCGGCATCGCCTTTGGCGGGCTTTGCACCGGCACCTATTTTCTGGCCAAAGCGGGGCTGCTGCAGGGGCGGAAATCTACCATCCACTGGGAGAATCGCGAAGCCTTGATTGAGGATTTTCCCGATCTGCATATTTCGTCCTCGGTATTTGTAGTGGACAAAAACCGCTATACCTCCGCCGGAGGTGCGGCGGCGGCGGATCTGATGCTGAGCCTGATCGCGACCGATCACGGCGCGGATCTGGCCAACGCGGTGGCGGATCAGATGATCTATACCACCGCGCGCACCGATAAAGACGAGCAACGCCTCTCCATTCCCACCCGCATCGGAGTGCGCCATCCCAAGCTTTCCGGCGTGATCAAAATGATGGAAGGCAATCTGGAAGAGCCGATTTCCCCCCCCGAACTCGCTGCGCAGGCGGGCATGTCCACCCGCCAACTAGAGCGGCTGTTTCGCCGCTACCTCAACCGCTCGCCCAAGCGCTATTATATGGAATTGCGACTGCAAAAAGCGCGAAACCTTTTGATGCAAACCGATATGAGCGTGATCAATGTCGCGCTGGCCAGCGGATTCTCCTCTCCCTCGCATTTTTCCAAATGCTACCGCGCGCATTTCAACACCACACCCTACCGCGAACGCGGAATGCAGAGCGCACCGCCGTAATCTGTAGGGCGGGTTTGTGGCTAATCAGGTGATTGGCTGAAATTTTTGCGCTCCGCATAGCTAAAATCACCTTGGCTTAACCGGAACACCCGCCGAGCGAAGCGAGGCCACGCCCAACGGGAGGGTCTGATTTACTTGTAAATCACGGGCCGACGGGCGGGAGCGCACGCTTCGGAAAATTGCGCCAAGATTACGCGCCAAGCGGCGGCATTTTTGCAACAAGTGGCAAAAATGGGCTGCGGCGCCGTGGCCTCGCTTCGCTCGGCGGGTGCCTGTCGATTTCGGGGTGACAATCGCGCAGCTCCCGCTATAACTGAACACATGGTCAGTTAATAAAGGGAAACCTCATGTCAGATCCGATTGTTATTGTTGCCGCAGCCCGAACCCCGATGGGCGGCTTTCAAGGGGCGCTATCTGGCGCAACCGCACCCGAGCTTGGCGGCGTGGCGATCAAGGCGGCTCTTAAAGCTG
>WFUK01000290.1 GCA_015485015.1 Paracoccaceae bacterium
GCGGAGATGTGCCGTTAATGCTACGCCGTCTAACCCCAGACCAGCCCGAGAGCTTTGCTTTCACAGATGCCAATTTGGCATGGGCCGAAGAGCAGATCAAAAAATATCCCGAGGGGCGGCAAGCCTCGGCGGTGATCCCGCTATTATGGCGGGCGCAAGAGCAGGAGGGCTGGCTCAGCCGGCCCGCGCTTGAATTGGTTTCAGACATGCTGGGTATGCAATATATCCGCGTGCTGGAAGTGGCGACCTTTTACTTTATGTTCCAGCTCAAGCCCGTCGGCTCGGTGGCGCATATCCAGATTTGCGGCACCACGTCCTGTATGCTTTGCGGCGCGGAAGATCTGATTGCGGTCTGCAAGGCCGAGATCAATGAAAAGCCGTTTTTGCCAAGCGCCGATGGCAAGCTGAGCTGGGAAGAGGTCGAATGCCTCGGGGCCTGCACCAATGCGCCGATGGCCCAGATCGGCAAGGATTATTACGAGGATCTGACCGAGGATAGCCTGCGCGGCTTGCTCAAGGATTTTGCTGCGGGCAAGGTGCCAAAACCCGGCCCGCAAAACGGCCGCTTTGCCGCCGAGCCTGCGGGCGGCGCGACCAGCTTGAAAGACCGTTCCGGCGAGGCGCATAATGGCTCGGTCGGCTTGGCGGTCTCGATTGGCGATACGGTAAAGCGGATTGACGGCAGCGAAGTGCCGCTATGGAAAGCGCCAACCCCTGTGGGCCAGCAGGAGGCGGCACCAGCCAAGCCTAAGGCGGCCCCAAAACCGGCCAAGCCGAAAGCTCCGCCAAAGCCAGAACCAAAAGCCGTGGCCGAGATTTCGGACGAGGACAAACCCGAGCTTTTGAGCGCGCCAAATGGCGAAGCGGATGATCTTAAAAAGATCAAGGGCGTCGGGCCAAAGCTGGAAAAAGAGCTAAACGGGGCCGGGGTGTTTCACTTCAGCCAGATCGCGGGCTGGAGCGAAAAAGAGGTGGCTTGGGCTGACGAAAACCTCGTGAGCTTCAAGGGCCGGATCACGCGGGATGAATGGGTAAAACAAGCCAAGGAACTGTCGAATTCATAACGAAAACAACGTAGCAAGGGAATGATATTATGAAAACCACTTATACCTCCGATAACGAATGCATGCTGACGGGCGGGCTTTGGTCGCTGATCGTGGCGCTGATCGTGGCCGGGATATCATTGGTTTTTGTTGATCTTTGGCCTGCGGCGGTTGTGATATTTCTTGTGGTATTTGTGATCGGCTTCGGGATCGCGATCTTTATGTGCCGGCATCGCACCGTGGCGCGCGGCGGGGTGGATCAGCGCGCGGTGGATATTGCCCGTGAGGAAATGGGCATGCCCGCCCCTGCGGATGCACCGATTGAAGAAGCGCCGGCAGTCGAGACCCCCGAGCCCGAGCCGGAGGTGGAAGCCGCGCCAGAAGCCGCTCCGGCACCAGAGGCAAGTGAGCCTGAACCGGCTGAAGCCGAGCATGAACATGCGGCGGAAGTCGGCGAGGGGGAGGCCAAGCCCGAGCTGCTTTCGGAAGCGCGCGGCGGGGTGGCGGATGATCTGAAAAAGATCAAAGGCGTGGGACCGAAGCTGGAAAAAGAGCTGAATGCAGCGGGGGTTTTTCACTTTGACCAGATCGCGGGCTGGACGCCGGAAGAAATTTACTGGGCCGATAACCATCTGGTCAGCTTCAAGGGACGCGTGAGCCGTGATAACTGGGTGGAGCAGGCCAAGGATTTGGCAAAATCATAGCCTGCGGGGCTTTCCGTGGGTAGAAAGGAAAAAGCAGATGAGCCGTGAACAGGGCCAACAAAAACAAACCAGACTGGCCTCGATCGTGATGCTGGTTTCGGTTGTGGTGCTGATGGGCGGCTCATGGCTTGGCGGGCTGCTGGGCCTGCCGGTGCGCTATGCTTTTTTGATCGATTTCATGGCATTGGGCGGTTTTGCCTTTGCGATGATAACATTATTCAGGGTTTGGCGGGATCGCCAAAAAGACGGAGAGTAGTATGCTCAAGGACCAAGACCGGATTTTCACCAACCTTTACGGGATGGAAGACCGCTCACTCAAGGGCGCGATGGCGCGTGGGGCGTGGGATGGCACCGGTGATTAC
>WFUK01000291.1 GCA_015485015.1 Paracoccaceae bacterium
GTTCAGGGCGGCGTCAATTATGGCGCGCTTGGCCTCTGCCATATGGTCTTGCTCAGATTTCCTGGCCATGTCAGGCCCCCTAGACAATTTCCTGCCCTCTTGGTATAGAGCGGCTTCCTGCAATTATGCAACACTGATTAGAAAGGTGGTGACTACACCATGCAGGTAATGGTTCGAGACAACAATGTCGATCAGGCGCTTCGCGCTCTGAAGAAAAAGCTCCAACGTGAAGGCGTTTTTCGTGAAATGAAGCTCAAGCAACATTTCGAGAAGCCTTCCATCCGCAAAGCCCGTGAAAAGGCCGAAGCGGTTCGGCGCGCCCGTAAACTCGCACGCAAGAAATTGCAGCGTGAGGGGATGCTCTGAGTTAGAGCTTGACCGTTAAGTAGTTATTAACCTCCGTTGGCAACTGCGGGGGTTATTTTTTTGGAGGGGCTTATGAGCAAAACAGACGGCTATCGCATTTACGCGATCGGCGACATCCACGGCTGCCTTGCCGAGCTGGAAGCCATGCAGGCGCGGATTGCGGCGGACCTTGTGGCGCGGCCCCACCCCAAGCCGCTGGTGATTTACCTCGGGGATTATATGGACCGTGGCCCCGATTGCCGTGGCGTGCTGGAAAACCTGATAGCGGCCAATACGGCGGCCCTGCCCGCGCGGTTTTTGTATGGCAACCATGACAGCTATCCGAAGCTTTATCTGAACGATCCCTTGAGCCTGCATGGCTGCCGTTTTCACTGGCTTGAGCCGGTGATGGGCGGGCAAATCACGCTGGAAAGCTACGGCGCTTGGGGGGCTGTGCCGGAAAAGGCTGCGGCTTTCCGCGATGCCTTTGCCGATGTTTACCCGCAGACGCATTATGACTGGGTTGAGGGTTGCGAGCGCTCGATCCGTATCGGCGGCTACTATTTTGCCCATGCAGGAGTGAACCCCGAGCGGCCGCTGGATGACCAGCTTGAATATGAACTTATGTGGATCCGCCAGCCATTTTTGAAATTCAAGGGCGACTTCGGGGCTATCGTTGTGCATGGCCATACCCCCGTGGACGAGGTGGAGAACCACGGTAACCGGATAGGGGTGGATACGGGGGCTGTGTTTGGCGGCAAGCTTTCCTGTTTGGTGCTGGAGGATGAGGCGCAGGAATTGCTGGAGGTGGACGGGCGGGTGCCTTGCCCCGTGGGGCATGGGGTGGCGTAGCTCCGGCGTCGCCTTTGGCTCGGGGCGGGCAAGCCCACCCGCTCGCCAAAGGCGCGGTTTTCAGCAGAGCTGAAAACCCGGTTTGCCGACGGCCCCAGCCTCGCTGCGCTCGGCAGGTGCTTTATGCCAGTGTGAAATCAAGGTTTTCAGGCTTGCGAAGAAATTTACCGTTGCTCTCGGTGGTTTTTTGCTCTGAACCGACTATATCCAACCGAAAATCCTTGGCCCAGAGCGTGCCGCGCCCTTTGAGCAAAAAGCCATAGTGGATGGCGTGGGCAGGCTCGGGTATGTCAAGCACAATGGCGCGTTCTGTCCATTCGGTTGTGCCGGTTAAAGGACCGTTTTGAGGTCGCTTGGTCATATTGTCAAAGCGCAAGATGTTGTTAAAACCGTCATCGACCCGCATCCAGATCGTGCCTGAATCAGCGTCTTTGCTGGCAAGATTTGCCCGCAAGCGCAAGCGATGGCCTCGATATTCGCCAGCGTGAATCGATTGCATATAGGCGGCGAATTCACCGGGATTGGCCTTGGATATATCCCCTCGGCTGGCCAACATCGCCGCGCCGCCCTGCTTTGGGTCCAGGCCGAAACGATAATAAAGTGCGCTGGTGTTGTTGGTCAGGCTCCAATGGCGGGGCTGGAGCAGGAGGTCGTCTTTCTGTGCGCCGTTTAATGTGTTCCAGTCACGAAAGCCCAGCTGATGCGCGGTGATTTCAAGGCATTCAGCATGGGTGAGCGAGAGGGCGTGGGCGGCGAGATCGGCGCGCAGGGCTTTGGCCATAGTTTTCGGGTCAGCAATAGGAAGCATAATAAAACCTTTCCAAGGGGCGACGGGTATGTCAGGCCTCGCATTGCTGACCTGTCGCAAAAGGGAAGGTCAAAGATTAATCATGCACATTCACCATCCAACAAAGGGCGAGGGGCAGGCTGTGCGGCCACCAAAACTATGGCCGAGAATCAGGTACAGGTCAAGCGGCCTTGAGGTTGTGATATATACGCAAGGATGAGCGCGGCGCCGGTGCGGGGGTGCGGCATGCATAAAGGGCAGGGCGCCGCGTTAGTCGGTCCGGTAATTCTGGCCCACATCATCTTCGCGCACCTCGCTGGTCACGATTCCGGGCACCTCGGCGAATCGCTTCATGATCGCCCCCGGGAAAAACGTGGATTGAAAGCTGGCGAATTGCGGAAAATCATTCAGCACATCGGAAATCGCGGTGGCGCAAAATAGCTTGGGCACCGAGCCACGCTCAATAGAGGCGGCGATCATCGCGTCGGCTTGCTCCAGGCTTATTTCCAGCTTTTGCACCTTCACATAATAGCCAAAGCGCGCGTGATAGGAATTGTAATATTCCGCAAAGCGCGGGGTTACGCCATAAACCACATCATCGCGGCGCGGTAGCTGGCTATGGCGAAAAGACCCCGCCGGGTCATAGATAATCTGCTGGGAGCCATTGATTAACAGCGCCGAATGCTCGCCAAATCCGTTTCGGTCATTGACCATGGTCAGCAAGGTGATCGAGGCCGGCGCCGGAACAGAGGCGCGCGAGGCGGCTATTTCTTCGGGCAGGGCCGTGCCGGCATTCGGGTTTACACAACCCGCCAAAAACAGGCTTAGCCCCAGAAATATAGCTACCGTTGTCGCGCGCATTGCAGGCCTCGCTTAAGAGTTGAAGATCGCGAGAAAGACCAGCACGCCGATCGATATCCCTGCCAGCCAAATGCCGCCCTTGATAAAACCGGCAAAGGTTTTCTCCTGGTTGCTGATATCCATGCTACCGTGTTTGTATTCGCTCATTTTGCATCTCCCGTGTTTTTGGTTTTGTTAGGTGTGCCAGAAAACAGCCCGCTTGGGAAGGGGGTTTCAAACCCTGCGCCACAGAAACGCACCATCGGGCCGCCGCTCGCGGCTAACAGCCCCGATTTGGTGCAGATGATTGAGATGCCCCACCGCCTCCACCAGCGCCAGCCCGTATTCGCCCTCCCCGATCCGGCGCTTGAACAAGGGCGCAAAACATTCAGCCGCCGTGCGAGGCTCGTCAAGATATTCGGTTAAGCGTTCCAGCGCGGTATGATGATTGTGGATCAGCTGGGTCAAGCGGGTTTTCAGGCCGGTAAATGGCAGCTTATGACCGGGCAAAACCAGATGCTGCGCCCTGGCAAAGGGTTTCAACCGTTCGCAACTTTCCAGCCAAGCGCCCACGGGGTCGGCCTCCGGCTCGGTGGCATAAACGCCCAAATTGGACGAGATGCTGGCAATCACCTGGTCGCCCGCGATTACCACATCGTCTGCCCACAGGGTTATATGGTCGGGGGCGTGGCCCTGCCCAAGCCGGACGTTAAATGCGCGGGCACCGATTTGCACAATGTCGCCCTCGCTTAGCCGCTTAAAGCCCAGCGGCATCGGCGCGACCACATCGGCAAAGTTAAACGGCCGTTCGGATTTGCGCTTTTCGTAAAATTCGCGATCCGTGCCCGCGCTGCGATAAAAAGCCAGCGTTTCCTCGGGCCAGACCTCTTGCACATCCAGCGTCAGCATACGCGCAAATAGCCATGCGGTGCGGGTGGTCCAAAGCTCGGCCCCGTGTTTCGATTGCAGCCAGCCCGCCATGCCCACATGGTCAGGGTGATGATGCGTCAGAATCACCCGCTTGATCGGGCGGCCCTTCAGCGGCCCCGCCATCAGCGCCTCCCACAAAGCGCGGCCTTTGCGAGAGTTCATGCCCGCATCAATCACCGTCCAGCCATCGCCATCTTCCAGCGCATAGATATTCACATGGTCAAGCTTCATCGGTAGCGGCAGGCGGATCCAGTGGATACCGTCGGCAACCTCGATCATCTCCGCGCCTGATGGCGGGGTCTCAAACGGGAATTTCAAGACGCTCACAGCGCCAGCGGATCCGCATAAAGCGGGACATCCCCCTCGCGCGCAGCCGAGCATAGCGCATCCACCACCTGCATCAGCTGCCGGATATGGAACCGCGCCAATGGCAGGCGGGCCTCATCCGCCATCGCGGCTTTCAGCAGATAATGCCCGCCAAGCGCCAGCGCAAAGCCGCGCAGATATTGCGTGGCCCCGGCAAAGCGCGCATTTGGTTCGGCGGCCAGCATCCAATGGGTGGTCATTATCAGGCTGCTTTCCGCTCCATGCAAAAAGGCCGAAAGGTCAGGGTGCTTCTCCTCGGCCATCGCCGCCGTCAGCCCGATTTCGGCAATCAAGGCAAAGGCCGCCTTGCCCCCATCCTTGAGCTTACGGCCCACCATATCCATTGCCTGAATACCGTTGGTGCCCTCATAAATCGCCGTGACCCGCACATCGCGATAAAACTGCGCCGCGCCGGTTTCCTCGATATAGCCCATGCCGCCATGCACCTGCACGCCAAGTTCCGCGACCTGACAGCCGGTATCGGTGCCAAAAGCCTTGGCGATGGGCGTAAGAAACGCCGCGCGGGCGGCTTGCGCTTCGTCGCCATTCGCGCGGGCCAGATCAAGGCTGATCGCGCAATCAAGGCAAATGGCGCGCGCAATCTGCGTCAACGCCTTCATCGTCATCAGATTGCGCCGCACATCGGCATGGCCGATAATGGCCGCCTCGCCCTCCACCGGCGTGCGCCCCTGTTTGCGCTCATGGGCATATTCCAGCGCCATCTGAAAAGCCGCCTCCGCCTGCGAAAGCCCCTGAATGCCCACGCCCAGCCGCGCGTTGTTCATCATGGTAAACATCGCCGCCATGCCGCCGTTTTCCTTGCCGACCATCCAGCCCGTCGCCCCTTCAAAGGCCATCACGGCGGTGGGCGAGCCATGCAGGCCCAGCTTATGTTCAAGGCTGACCGCGCGCAAAGCATTGGCCTCGCCGGGGTTGCCAGCTTCATCCGGAATAAACTTCGGCACCGCAAATAGCGAAATCCCCCGCGTGCCAGCCGCGCCACCCGGCAGCCGCGCCAGCACCAGATGCACGATGTTTTCCGCCACATCATGATCACCCCAGCTAATGAAAATCTTCTGGCCGGAAATACTATAGCTGCCATCACCATTATCCACCGCCTTGGTGGAAAGCGCCCCCACATCCGAGCCAGCCTGCGGCTCCGTCAGGTTCATCGTGCCGGTCCATTGCCCCGAAACCAGCTTCTCGAGGTAAATATCCTTCAGCGCGTCCGAGGCATGATGCTCGAACGCCTCGATCTGCCCTTGGGTCATAAGCGGATTCAGTGCCAATGAAAGGCAAGCGCTCGACATCATCTCGTTCACCGCCACCGTCAGCGCCATCGGCATGCCCATGCCGCCATAAGCCTCTGGGCCATTCATGCCCACCCAGCCGCCAGTGGCCAGCGCCTGATACCCCTCGCGAAACCCCGGCGAGCAGCGCACCCCGCCATTTTCCAGCTTGGCCCCTTGCTCGTCACCCGCGCGATTTAGCGGTGCAATCACCCCTTCCGCCAGCTTTGCCGCCTCGTCCAGTATGGCCGTTGCGGTATCGAGTGTGGCATCGGCAAACAGGCCTGTTTGCCCCAGCCGCGCCCCGTCCAGCACGTTTTCCAGCAAAAAATTGATCTCTGATACAGGCGCGCGATAAGCCATAATTGTCTCCCGAAAGTTTGGCACAGCTTATGGGCTGGCTCAGGATTGGGCAAGCAAAACGCAACGTCAAAACCGGTTGACCTTCACGCAAATGCCAAAGCGCGGCGCGTGTGGGTGGCTGCGCCAAGCGCGATCCTTTCCGTGCCGCCATGGGTCGGGCATTAGCCCCGCTTCAACACCATAAGCTCGGCCACCTCCACCTCGCCCATTTCCAGATGCGGACAGGCTTTGGCGATTATTAGCGCAGCGTCCATATCCGCCGCCTTCACCACCGAATAGCCGCTTAGCCCACCCGCGCGGGTGCTGCCATCCGCCGCCACGATGGTTGGCCCCTTAAAAGGCGTGCCGAAATTGACGATATCCTCGCCCAAATCCTGCATCCAATTTGACCAGCGCGCCTTGGCGGCCTCGCCAGCTTCCTTGGATTCCGGCTGTCCGGCCCCGTGGTAAACGATAATAAATTCTGGCATTTTTTGCTCCCCGAGTTTTATAAACCCAGCCTAACAGGGAAAACGACCACGGGAAAGGCTCAGGCCCGCCCGCCCTCGGCGCTCAGCATTCGGGGGTCAATCCCCAGCCCTTCGATCGCACCTTGCCATTTATCGGCATCCTTGGCGGCAAACACCAACTCGGCATCGACATCGGCAATTAGCCAGCCATTGGCTTGCAGCTCGGCCTCAAGCTGCCCCGGCGCCCAGCCGGTATAGCCCAGCGCCAGTAATGCCCGCTTGGGGCCTTTGCCAAGGGCGATATCCGTCAGGATATCCAGCGTGGCGGTCATGCCGAAATCGTCGCCGATCTTCATTGAAGAGCCTTCGCTGTCATAATCCCTTGAGTGCAACACAAAGCCGCGACCATGCTCCACGGGGCCGCCATGATGCACCTTGGGCGAGGCCAGCTCGCCATCCCAGTCAATGCCGAGCTGGGTCATCAGATCATCGAATTTCAGCGCCTGCGCCGGTTTGTTAATGATCAGCCCCATCGCGCCCTCGCTTGAATGGGCGCACATAAACACCACGGCTTTTTCAAAGCGCGGATCCCCCATGCCGGGCATGGCAATCAGCAATTTGCCATCCAGAAAGGGCACGGTTTCGGTTTTTGTTGTCGTCATACCTTGATAATGTGCCTGATGCGCTTGGGTTTCAAGCCAAAGCCTCGCAATCTTGTGACTTTTCCTTTAGGCAAAAGCGAGTATTGATCACAGAACACCAAATTCGAGGATTCTATGCTGAAATATCTGTTAATCGCCCTGTGGATGCCCGTGGCTGCGCTGGCGCAAAATATCGATTATGGCTCGGTAAAGCTGTTGCGCGGCTGGCAGATGGAAGATGGCAGCTATCAGATGGCGCTGGAGTTCAGCTTGAATGATGGCTGGAAAACCTATTGGCGCACGCCGGGACCAGCTGGCTTGCCGCCGATTTTCAGGTGGGAAGGCTCGGATAATATTGGCGAGGTGCGCTTTGATTGGCCAACCCCGAAAATCATGGATCAAAGCGGGATGATTACCCTTGGATATTCCGATTATTTTGTGCTGCCGATTCGCGTAATGCCGGCTGAAGCGGGGCCGGTGCGCATCGCGATGACCCTTAATTTCGGCGTATGCTCCGATATTTGTGTGCCCGCACAGGTGGCCTTTTTGGCGCGGCTGAATGGCAGCGCGGATGACGGGGTGGAGCGGATCGAAGCGGCGCTTTTGAAATCACCGCAAACCCGCGAAACCTCGGGGCTGGAGAGCATTGGCTGCACCGTGGTGCCCAGCAGCGGTAACGGCTATGAAATTACCGCCAATCTGGGCTTTGCCGAGGCGATTGATACCCCGATGACGGTGATCGAATATGGCACCGAGGAAATCTGGATCGATTTCACGGAATCCGAAACGGATGGCGGCGCTATTTCGGCCCGCGCGCCGATGAAATATTACGGCAGCGGCGAGATGGACATGGATATGTCGGCCCTTACGGTTTCGGTTTTTGGTGCGGATCGCGCAGTGGAAATTCAGGGCTGCCCGGGGTAATGGCCGCAAAGGTGCGTGGAGACCACGCACCCTACGAATCCTGTGGGATCACTCTTAGGCCAAGCTCGCGAAGCTGCTCGTTGGTGGCGTCACTTGGCGCTTCCATCATCAGGTCTTCGGCGCGCTGGTTCATCGGGAACATGATGACCTCGCGGATATTATCCTCGTCGGCCAAGAGCATGACGATGCGATCAATCCCTGCCGCGCAGCCGCCGTGGGGGGGGGCGCCGTATTTGAAAGCTTTAACCATGCCGCCAAAACGTTTTTCGACCTCGGATTCGTCATAACCTGCGATGCCAAAGGCCTTATACATGATCTCCAGCTTGTGGTTCCGGATCGCCCCCGACACCAGCTCGTAGCCGTTGCACGCAAGGTCATATTGGTAGCCCAGCACTTTGAGCGGATCACCTTGCAGCGCTTCCATGCCGCCCTGGGGCATGGAAAACGGGTTGTGTTCAAAGTCGATCTTGCCGCTCTCTTCGTCTTTCTCAAAGATCGGGAAATCCACAATCCACGCAAACTCGAACTTGCTTTCATCGGTCAGGCCCAGCTCTTTGCCGATGATATTGCGGGCGCGCCCAGCCACGGCCTCGAATGACTTGGGCTTACCACCAAGGAAAAACGCCGCATCACCAAGGCCAAGGCCAAGCTGCTGGCGGATGGCTTCTGTGCGCTCAACGCCGATGTTTTTGGCCAGCGGGCCAGCGGCTTCCATGCCGCCCTTGGCCTCGCCGGATTTCAGCATTGCCTGCGCTTCTTTCACCTTGACCCCCAGCTCTTGCGCTACGGAATCAGCGGTTTTTTCCCGCCAGAAGATATAGCCCATGCCGGGCAGGCCTTCTTGCTGGGCGAATTTGTTCATCCGGTCACAGAATTTGCGCGAGCCGCCTGTGGGGGCCGGAATCGCCCGCACCTCGGTGCCGTCCTGCTCCAGCAGGGAGGCAAAAATCTTGAAGCCGGAGCCGGCGAAATGCTCGCTCACAACCTGCATTTTAATCGGGTTGCGCAGGTCCGGTTTATCAGAGCCATACCACAGCGCCGCGTCTTTATAGGAGATCTGCGGGATGGTGCGGTTGACCGTGCGGTCGCCGCCGAATTCCTCGAATAGGCCCAGAAGCACCGGTTCGATGGTGTCAAAAATGTCTTGCTGGGTGACAAAGCTCATTTCCATGTCGAGCTGGTAAAAGTCGGTCGGGGAGCGGTCGGCACGCGGGTCTTCGTCGCGGAAACACGGCGCGATTTGGAAATATTTATCAAAGCCCGCCACCATCATCATTTGCTTAAATTGCTGTGGCGCTTGCGGCAGGGCGTAAAACTTGCCGGGGTGCTGCCTTGAGGGCACCAGAAAATCCCGCGCGCCTTCGGGCGAACTGGCGGTGATGATCGGGGTTTGAAATTCGTTAAAATCCTTTTCCGCCATGCGTTTGCGAATGCTGCTCACCACGTTTGAGCGCAGCATCATGCGCTCGTGCAGGCTTTCGCGGCGCAGGTCGAGAAAGCGGTATTTCAGGCGGGTTTCCTCAGGGAAATCCGGCTCGCCAAACACCTGCAAGGGCAGCTCTTCAGAAGCGCCCAGCACTTCCATATCCTGAATGAAAATCTCGATTTCGCCGGTGGGCAGATTGGGATTGATCAGATCGGCATCCCGCGCCAGCACCTTGCCATCGATGCGGATCACCCATTCGGAGCGCACTTTTTCCAGCGCTTTGAATACGGGGCTGTCCTCATCCGCCAAAACCTGGGTAATGCCGTAATGGTCGCGCAGATCAATAAACAGCACCCCGCCATGGTCTCGCACGCGGTGGACCCAGCCGGAAAGGCGCACGGTATCGCCAACATTGGCCGCCGTTAGGGCATTACATTTATGAGAGCGAAAGGCGTGCATGGCTAAGTCCTTAAAACGGGGAAGGGCGCGCCCGGTGGCACGCCAATTATCAAGGGTCGATACACATCTTTACGTCGCAGATGTCAAGGGGGGAGGGGCCGGATGATCATCGGCAAAAAAGGGGTTAAGATTTACTTTGCCCCGCAGCTTCCAACCATGGGTGGTTTTGCCGCATAAAATTACGTGGTCAATCGTCGCGATTGTTGAATTTGTTGGTAAATGTATAGCCATATCGGTTTTGCCCCGTTAGGGTGCGCCGAAAGGCTTGGTCGGTTTGCATTATGGTGCGGGTTGCGGGTCTAAGAAATGAATTCGATGCCGCATCGAATGAACTATGAAAGCTGCCTCTCCGAATGTCCATTCGCACAGACCCAAAAAACCCGCCCCTTGAAGTTGATAACCAAACCACCGCCAAAAACTGGGTGCGAATTCTTGCGCGCTATCGTGAGCCGGATACCACGCGCTCGGTCTTCGAGCTGGCCGTGAGCGCCTTGCCGTTTTTTGCACTCGGGGTTTTGTCCTGGCTTTCGCTTTCGGTCAGCTATTGGCTGGCTTTTGCGCTGGCCTTTATCAATGGTGCGTTTCTGGTGCGCTTGTTTATCATCCAGCATGATTGCGGCCATGGCAGCTTTTTTGGCAATCGGCACGCGAATAACTGGGTTGGTCGCATTATCGGCGTGTTTACCCTTACGCCATATAAGGTGTGGCGGCGTAGCCATTCCATTCACCATTCCGCCTCGGGCAATCTGGAAAAGCGCGGCATTGGCGATGTTTATACGCTGACCGTTGCCGAATTCGAGGCTCTGCCCCGGCTGAAGCGGTTTGCTTATCGGGTGTATCGGCATCCGTTGTTTATGTTTGGCATGGCCCCGACCCTGCTTTTTGTCTTCCAGAATCGCGTGCCGATGGGGCTGATGCGCTCTTGGGAATATTGGATCAGCGCGCTCGGCACCAATGTGTTTATCGCGGCTGTGGTTGGGCTTATGTTTTGGTTTGGCGGGCTGGCGGCGCTGTTTTTGATCTTTATCCCGACCTTGCTGGTGGCGGCCACCGCAGGGGTTTGGCTGTTTTATGTGCAGCACCAGTTTGAAAATACCCAGTGGGATAAAGCCAAGGATTGGCAATTGCACGATGCGGCTTTGATGGGCAGCTCCTATTATGTGCTGCCGGGTGTGCTGCGCTGGTTTAGCGGTAATATCGGCGTGCATCATGTGCATCATCTTTATAGCCGCATTCCGTTTTATCGCCTGATGGAGGTGCTAAAGGAAAATACCGCGCTGGAAAACCTGAACCGGATGACCATTCGGGAGAGCCTGAAATGCGCCAGCCTGCATCTATGGGATGAAAACAAGCGCAAGCTGGTGTCGTTTTCGCAAGCGCGGCAGGGGCTGGCCGCCTAAAGCAACTGCAGGGGCTGGCTTGGCCGCCTGATTTACCTATACTGTAAGCATACAGGGATTCGTTTAACAGCGAGGAAATCATGCGTATTTTAAGCTTGTTTGTTGCGTTTATCTTCATCGGCCTGCCAGCGGCTTACGCGCAGGAATATATGCTGGAAGAAGTGGCATCCGGCTTTGAGAATCCGGTATTGGCCATTGCGGCCAAAGGGGATGCACGGCTGTTTGTGGTGCAGCAAAACGGGGTGATCTCGGTGATCGAGGCGGGCGAGCTGCGCGATGTGCTGGACCTGCGCGCGCAGGTGACCTATGGCGGCGAGGCGGGGATGCTCGGCCTGGCGCTGCACCCGGATTTTTTGAGCAATGGCTTGGGTTATGTCTCCTACACTACCGGCAATCTGGCCAGCGTGATCGAGGAATACCGCTATGACCCGGCCCAAGCGCGGTTTGACAAGGCCAGCAAGCGCCTGATTTACCGCCTTGAGCAACCGGCGCGCAACCATAATGGCGGTATGATCGATTTTGGCCCGGACGGCTACCTCTATGCCGGGTTTGGCGATGGTGGCGGCGCGAATGACACCTATGAAAACGGCCAGAATTTTGATACGGATCTGGGCACGATCCTGCGGCTGGATGTGGCAGATGGCACGGTGCGCACCCCGGCTGACAACCCCAGAGTAAACAGCCCCGCGCCTTTTGCATGGGCCTACGGGCTGCGCAATCCTTGGCGGTTTTCGATTGATGCGGGGCTGGTTTACATTGCTGATGTCGGGCAATCGGGGCAGGAGGAGATCAGCATCATTCCGACCGGCAGCGCAGGCAGCGGGCTGAACCTTGGCTGGCCGCTGGCGGAGGGTGACCAATGCCTGGCCGACCCCGGCTGCAAGCAAAAAGACCTGATCTGGCCGGTGGCCACC
>WFUK01000292.1 GCA_015485015.1 Paracoccaceae bacterium
CGGAGATGTGTATAAGAGACAGGTTGTAGTTTGGTCGGTCGCGCATCTGCTGGTCAATGGGGATCTGGCTTCGGTTATCTTGTTTGGCGGGCTGGGCGCATGGGCGCTGGCCTCGATGCCAATGATCAATATGCAAGAAGGCGCGTGGGATAAGCCCGAAGCCGGACCTCTTGCAAGAGATATTCGCTGGCTAGCGATTTCTGCGGCCGTATTTATTGTTATTGTGGCCATTCACACATGGATCGGGCCTGCGCCCTTTGGAGGCTGAAATGCTGGTATATAGATTGTTAACCGAAGACGACACCTCGGCTTTTTGCCATAAGGTGACCGAGGCGCTGGCCAAGGGCTGGTCGCTGCAAGGCGATCCGGTAATGACCTATGATGCGGGTCGCGGCGTGGTGCGCTGCGCGCAGGCGGTGGTGAAAGAAGCCGAGGGCGAATATTCCCCCGAGATGAAGCTGGGGCAGGCATGAGCAAAACCCGCGCGGGCTATTTCTTCGAGGATTATCGCCTCGGGCAGGTTTTTGACCACGCCACCCCGCGCACGCTATCTGGCGGCGAGCGCGCGCTTTATACCGCGCTCTACCCTGCCCGCTTTGCGCTTTATTCCTCTGATGAATTTGCCCGCAATTGTGGCCTGCCGCAAAGCCCGATCGAGGATCTGGCGGCGTTTCATATCGTATTTGGCAAAACCGTGCCGGATATCTCGCTTAACGCGGTGGCCAATCTGGGCTATGCGGAATGCCGGTTTTTAAAGCCGGTTTATGTCGGTGACACCCTCGCCACCCGCTCCGAAATCATTGGCCTGAAGCAAAATTCCAGCGGCAAAACCGGCGTGGTCTGGGTGCGCTCGACCGGGGTAAACCAGCGCGGCGAGGCGGTGCTGGATTATGTGCGCTGGGTGATGGTGAAAAAGCGGGATCCGGATGCGCCCGCACCAGAAACCGTGATCCCGACCCTGAAACCGACGCTCGGCGCGAGCGACCTGACCCTGCCCGAGGGCTTGCATTTTGATGCCTATGATTTCGCCCAAGCGGGGGAAAAGCACCGGCTGGCGGATTACGAGATCGGCGAGGTGATTGACCATGTGGACGGTGTCACCATCGAGGAAGCCGAGCATATGATCGCCACGCGGCTTTGGCAAAACACCGCCAAGGTGCATTTTGACGCCAGCCAACGCCCCGATGGCAAACGGCTGATTTATGGCGGGCATGTGATCTCGATGGCCCGCGCGCTCAGCTTTAACGGCCTCGCCAATGCGCAGATGGTGGTGGCGATCAATGCCGGCAGCCATCTAAACCCGTGCTTCTCCGGCGATACCCTGCGCGCGCGCTCGACCGTGCTGGAAAAGGCCGAAATCGGTGAGGTAGGCGCGATCCGCATCCGGCTGCTGGCCTATACCGGCGAGGCAGGGCGGGCGCTGGAAAAGCAGGACGGGAAATATCCGCCGCATGTGCTGCTGGATCTGGATTACTGGGCCTTGATGCCCGCATGAGCCAAAAGATTTTCTGCATAGGCTTTCAAAAAACCGGCACCTCCTCCTTGGCCCGCGCGCTATCGATGCTGGGCTATCAAGTGGGGGATGCCGTAAAACAGCTCAATGCAGGGATGGATTGGCAGGACCCCGCGCTGGACCAGCGGCTGCGGGATTTTATGCTGGATTTCGCCGCGCGCTTTGAGGCGCTACAAGATTCCCCCTGCGCTTTTTTCTATCGCGCGTTTGATCAGGCCTATCCGCGCTCCAAGTTCATTTTGACCCTGCGCGCGCCCGAGGATTGGCTGGAAAGCTACAGGCGCTATTTTCCCGATGGCAATAACCCGCTGCGCAAATGGATGTATGGGGTGGATCGGCTGGCGGGAAACGAGGCGCATTATCTGGCGCTTTACAGGCGGCAAAATGCGGAAATTATCGAATATTTCAAAGATCGCCCGCAGGATTTGCTGGTGATGGACCTGTCCAAAGGCGATGGCTGGCACGAGCTGGTGGACTTTCTGGGCAAGGATTTCCTGAAGCCCTTCCCGCATGTGAATAAGGGAAAACCTTAAAGCAGATGTCCGCTTTTGGCGGCTTTCACCGATAGATAGCCTGCATTATGGGCGTTCTCCCCCACCTTCAGCGCCACCCGCTCCACCACCTTGATGCCGGAGCTTTCCATCTTGGCGATTTTGGCGGGATTATTGGTCATCAGCCGCAAGCTGGAAAAACCCAGTGCCTTGAGCATTTGCGCCCCGAGTTCAAAATTGCGCTCGTCATCCTCGAAGCCAAGCCGGTGATTGGCCTCCACCGTGTCAAACCCCTGATCCTGCAAGCTATAGGCCCGCATTTTATTGGCCAGCCCGATGCCCCGCCCCTCTTGATTCATATATAGCAGCACACCTGCGCCCTCGATGCCGATCTGGGCCAGCGCCGCGCGTAGCTGCGGGCCGCAATCGCATTTCATCGAGCCGATCAGATCACCGGTAAAGCAAGCCGAATGCAGGCGGGCCAATAGCGGCTGGTCGCGCTTGGGGGCGCCGATTTCCACCGCGTAATGCTCCTCGGAGCCATCATCGGCGCGAAATACATGCACATGCCCGAGCTTGGACACCTCAAGCGGCACCCGCGCCGAGGAGACTTTGGACAGCTTGAGCCGGCTGGCGGCCTCCAGATCAGAGGGTTGCAAAATCGTGTAACCTTCGAGCGGGGTCGTGATCGGCACCACCAGCGCGGCGGGCAACAGATGCGCCTTTTTGCAAAGCTTCAGCGCAAGGCGATGGGGCAAGGTCTCGCCGCCGCGCCGGGGATGGAACGGGCCTTTCATCGGGTTTTCAAGATCAAAAGACGGGTCCGCCACGGCTTTTAGCCAGTCCACAGAAGCGGTATTGCCCACATCGAGCCGCACCAGATCGCCATCATAAACCGGAATATGCAAAACCTGCCCGCGCCGCGCCGAAAGCGCCAAGGCCGGATCGCCCAGCGCTTGCAGCCCCGCCCAGCGCGCGGAAACAAGGGTTTCGACCGCCGCAAGCAGCCAGCTTTGCGCTCCCATGCGCACCGCCACAGGCAGGCCGAGGCGCAAATCATGCGCGGCGCGCGCCAGCCTTTCGGATGCGGTCAGGGCCAACATGAGCGATTCCTTGTTTCAGTTTCTTACCGATTTATAGCCCCCGGCCACCGGAATTGAAACAATTGCTTGAATTCGCACACAAGCGGGTGATTTGGCGGCGAAGCCCTTGCGAAAAGCCCGTCCAACCCCGAAATATAACCCAAGCCAAGGAGGATATATGATGGGCACGCTTAGAAAAATACTGATGGTTGACGATGACGAAGACCTGCGCGAGGCGCTGGCGGATCAGCTGGTGCTGACCGATGATTTTGACGTTTTCGAGGCCGGAACCGGCACCGAGGGCCTGGCCCGCGCCAAAGAAGCGCTTTATGATCTGGTGATCCTCGATGTCGGCCTGCCCGATATGGATGGCCGCGAGCTGTGCCGCCTGATGCGCAAGCAGGGCGTGAAAGCTCCGATCCTGATGCTGACCGGCCATGATACCGATAGCGACACCATTCTGGGCCTTGATGCCGGCGCCAATGATTATGTCAGCAAGCCGTTTAAATTCCCCGTGCTTTTGGCCCGTATTCGCAGCCAGCTTCGCCAACACGAGCAATCCGAGGACGCGGTATTTACCGTGGGACCCTATACCTTTAAGCCCGCCGCGAAAATGCTGCTGACCGAGGATGATCGCAAAATCCGGCTGACGGAAAAGGAAACCAATATCCTGAAATTCCTTTATCGGGCGTCTGATGGTGTGGTGGCCCGCGATGTGCTGCTGCACGAGGTTTGGGGCTATAATGCGGGGGTAACCACCCATACGCTAGAGACCCATATTTACCGCCTGCGCCAGAAAATCGAGCCGGACCCAAGCAATGCGCGGATATTGCTGACCGAAAGCGGCGGCTATCGTCTGGCGGCGTGATCGGTGGGGAAAATCCCCACCCTACAGTTTCTCCCTGAACTTGAGCCTGCCCTTCGGGGCGGGTCTTTTTTTGCCTGCCACCAGACCATGCGCCGGATTTCAGCTTGAAAGCTCCAGATCGATATTCCACAAGAATTCCTCCAGCCGCATGCCCAAATGCAGGGTCGGGAGCTTTTGCGCTGTAATCTCCAGTGCATTGGCCGGAGAAAATCCGCGCAGAATCAAAAACGCCCCAAGAATGGCCGAGACCGCCGTTTGGTTAAAGCTGGTATCAAGGGTGATCCGCTCGCCCGCCGCCAGCTTGCGTTGCAGCATCCGGCAAATCTCGACCGTCAGCTTTTCGTTCCGGTCTGGCTGGTCGGCTTCGCTATGCCATGTCAGGGTGTTTTCTATTTCCCCATCGGGGCTATAGATTTGCAACGCACCCTTTTGAAAGCGAAACACCGTGTGCGCGGTTGAGAGATCAAGCTTGGCCGGCAGGTTCATCAAGGCCAGCTTTTGGTCAATGATCCAGTTTTCCACGCCTTCTCCTGGATCGGCCTCGCCGCTCACAAACCCCTCGGGCGATTCCCTGTGTTCGGGTGCCAGCAGCAATATCGGGGTTTCCACATCGGGCAGGTCCAGACCGCCGGTGCAGATATAATGAATAGCGTGGGGATCGGTTTTCATGTCGTAAAAATCCGGGGCCGGAAGCGAGGTAACGACCCGCCCACCGCCGATCAGCGCGACATGGTGGCAATGCGCCCGCACCTCGCGGGTGTTATGCGACACCATCAAAACCGCGCGATCCATTGCCAGCCGATCCAGCGCCTGCATCAGCATTTCGCCCTCATTGGCCTCCAATCCGGCGGTTGGCTCGTCGATGCACAGCATATCGGTATTGCCTCGGGTCAGACCCTCTATATCGGCCAGACGAGCCATCAGGGAGGGCGGGTTATCTCCGGTTTTATCGCGCGGATATTGCAAAATATGGCGCGGATGGTGCTGGTCCGATATCGGGTGGCCAGCATAAAGCGCCGTTTTGCAGGATATATCATAGGTGTGGGATGGCAAAGCTGCGGCCAGAAATTTGAGCAGGGTTGATTTACCGCCGCCCATTGGTCCCATGATCGCGGTCATCCGGCAATCCGCCACTTCAAAATCCAGACCGGACAGTATGTTTTTATCCCCCGCGCGGATCGACAGATCTTTAATCAGCACAATGCCGGCCATGCCTATTCACCCAGCAGCTTGTTCCATGCCGCGCAGATTTTGCCCAGCCGTTGGCGGTTTAGCTCAACAACCGCGCCATCATGCTCGTCCAGAACATAGGCAAAGGTGTCTTGCTCTTTATTATGGGCCATCGCCACGCATAGAACAGGGCCGCCAAGCGGGGTGGACAGCTTTTGATACAGCGCCGAAAACGCATCGGAAAATTCCGGTGGTTGGGGGGGGTCCACCGATCCGGCGCGGCCATAGCTGCGGGAGTGCGTAATGTCCTTTTGCACGCTTTCCAAAAACTTGTCGGAAATCCGGTGTTCCAAGCGCATTGGTCTTGTCAAAGGCGGGTCGGGTTTTGGCACTTCGGGCGCGGCAAAAAGGCTTTGGGCGGTCAGGCCCTTGATCGCCTCGCGCGGGGGTTTGATGGGGGTGAAGGTGAACGCGCCATCTTCGGGGGTGGCGAGGTATTGGCCAAGGATGCCCGAAATCTTGCGCTGCGCCGATTTGGCATCCGCTTCGCGCGTCAGGTCAACGGATTGCGGCTCACCACTGCCAATCCTGGCAAATACCCGAAAAACCTTCCCGTTCGCGACCGTCAGTTCCAGCCGGTTATCGGTGCCGGTTAGGGTTATAAGCCGCGGCAAAATGGTTTCCTCGACCAGATCGACAAGCTGCTGCCGCTGTTCTTCAGAGGATTGGGATTTGAGCAATTTGCTCTGCGCGCCTGTCGCATTATTGCGCTTCGCAAACTTGCCTAGAATCAGGGTTTTAATATCCACGAGGTATCCTGCAAGAAATATTCGAGGGCGGATACGCCCCCGAAGCCGGCTTTAGGTATATGGCAAAAATGGAAAGGCCTAAACAGCGTCGGTAACCTTATCCACTGACATTCTGGATTTTGCCAGCACCATCCCGATATTGGCGCTTTTACGCGCCACATAGCAAATCACGTGATCGGGATAAGGCTTGGTGCGCAAGAATACATGGATCAAATTCGCACTAAAAATCACAAATTCCTGAAAATAGTGAAAGTCTTCTTCGTCATTTCCGCGGGATTTTTTGAAGGATTTTTCCACTTCGAGTACCGTTGGTCCCTGAAACATATCAGAGGTGGCCGCTGCCACCATATCCAGCACCTCTTGCGGATGGGAATCCAGTGTTTTTACGGCGAGCAACATGCCCGATTCCATATCGACATACCCCGCGGCAACGCATTCGGGGATGGTCTTCATTGCGTCAGACAACGCTTGATCTAGTGACATACATATTCCTCTCATTTGTGGGTGAACTACTACTAAAAGTGGGCAAACTACTACTAAAAAATGTATTCTGATACTTCAAGGCAGTCGCATGTTACCGATACCCGTGCAAATGTCTATAGAAAATAACTATTTAGTTTGCAAAGCTGCTCACAAGTAGTTGATTTACAGCCAAATTTTTGACCCCGTAATTCCAGGCCCAAAACCGGTTAATTGCTGCATTTTTCACAAAACAATTCGCCGGTCCGATCCAGCAATACCGCCGTTTCGCCCACCAGTATTTCGCGATTGCACCCGTCACACAGGGTATCGACGGTAATTTCTTCATAGGTTCGCGCGGCGCGAAAATGCTCCTCGCCATCCATCATTTGCCCGCGCTCGGAAGCCTTGACGATCTCGCGGCGAAACCGCTCGTTCAGCCCGGCCCAGGCCCAGATATATTTCTCCGGCAGATCAAAACCGCGCACAATCTCGAAAAACAGATCTTCGCGATAATCAAATAATTCGTCGGAAATAACCATCCAATGATGCGAATTAAACGGGCGCTCGCCAAAATAATCCTCAAGCCCGAGCAGCAAGTCACGGGTAAATGCGTATTGCTTCTCGATCAGGCGCTGCTTGGTGACCTTATAGAAAAACGGTGCCAGCCGAGGGTCCTGAAACACACGATCATAGAATTCAGTCAAAATGCGCGTTAGCACAGTGCCGTTTTCAAGCGCGGCCCACATTTCCGGATTGGGGGGAAAGGCACTGATTTTTTCAATATCTTTAGGCGCATAGCTCTCTGGGCCTTCAAATGGATCGGCGATGATCCGGTTCAGGGCCACCCCATGCTCCAGCGCGCCGATCCGCGCTGCCTCCACCATATCGGGATTACCGCAAAGAAATAAAACCTCGCGGGTCATATCCGGATGCTCTTGCAGCATCCGGTCCGTCACCCGCTCGCCGGCATCCCCCCGGGACGCAAGGCAAATCACGCGCAAATTGGCGTGCCTCGCGGCCAAAGCCTCCAACTCCGCCTTCAGATATAGCCCGTCTTGCGTGGTGCTGCCGTGATAGATGGTGATTTTACGATCCTCATTCCGGCGCAAAGCCTCGCGCGCGATGCCCAGAATAGCCCCGCCGCCGGTGCCGGTGCCAACCATCACCAGTGGATACGGGTCCAGCGCCTCGTCATAATAGCAGCGCCCAACGGGACCGGTGAATTCCAGCATATCGCCGATTTCCAGCCCCTTCCCCAGCCACGGGCTAAGCTTGCCCTCGGGATAGTGCCGGATATGCAGCTCCAGCAAATAATCGCCCGGATGGCTGACAATCGAATAACTCCGCATATCCCCCTGGGGATTGCGCAGCGATATATATTGCCCGGGCTGCCAATCCAGCGCCTGTTCGCTCTCGAGCCGGATCCGGAAAACATCTTCAGACAACCACTCCCGCTCGGCCAATTGCCCGCGCATAACCCAGCGAGAAATATCCGGCAGCCGCGCCACCACCTCGGTAGGGTTCAGCGTTACGCAGGGCAGGAAAAACCCGAGATCGCGAAGATCATCGGGAAGTTTGGCCGTAGCTGATTCGCCCGGATCCCCCGAAATTGCCTCCAACATGCAGGATCGGCAGCTACCTTTGCGACAGGAAAATAGCAAATTAGCCCCCCCGCGCAGCATCGCATCCAAGCCCGTTTGCCCGGGCTCAACCACATATTTCCTGCCTTCGAATTCGATCCAACCTACACCGGACATCCTGAGTATCTCCTTGATTTATTAGATATTATCATCTTGGCATACGAATTTTTCAAAAAAAGCGCTGGCTTTACAAAGGCCTATACCGCGATTTTCCACAAGTATTTTTTTGCGACCAATCGAAAATTTCACAAAATCTTTACCGAAGCAAAATAGTTTCGCCACAGTTTTGCCTTACTGATGAAGTTACATAATCAACACACTCGAAAGGTCCGTTCAATATTCAGACGGCAAATGTTAAACGATCCTAGGTATCTATGAAAAATACGGTGAACAGTTCATTGGTTGGCATGAAAGCACAAGCGCGCATCGGCGAGATGACCGCCCTTGTGGAAGGCGCGCGCCAGCCCGAATTTCCTGAACTGGACGCTTTGTTTGCCAAGGCCCTCGAAAAACTTTCGCGCTCCCATGCCCGAATTTCGGCCGTTGGGCAGGTGAAGGCGGGTAAAAGCTCGCTGATTAATGTGCTGGCACGGCAGCAAAGCCTGCTGCCAACCGAGGTAAACCCTTGGACCGCCGTTATTACCAACCTGCATTTTGGCCACCCGGACAAGCCCCATAGCGGTGGGGCGTTTCAGCTTTTTAGCGAAGATGAATGGCAAGAAATGATCGAGGGAGACGCCAATACCCGTAAACTTGCCGAAGATCTGCTCCCCGGATTTGATAGCGAAACCCTGAAGCGCCAAGTGCAGGAAATGCAGGATAGCGCCAAGCAGCGCCTTGGCTCGCTTTACCGGCATCTGCTCGGAAAAAAACACAGCTTCAGCACCATCACCCCCGAAATTCTGGAGCGCTATGTCAGCGCCGGTCACCAGATGGACGCCTCGGACGAGGTGGAAAATGCAGGCCGGTTTTCGGGGATTACCAAATCCGCCGAGGTGTATCTGGAGCGGGACCCGTTTGCGCTGCCCGTAACCCTGTCTGACACCCCCGGCATCAATGACCCGTTTTTGGTGCGCGACGAAATCACCACCAGCAGCTTTCGCGATACCGATATTTTTATTGTTGCCTTGTCGATCCATCAGGCCCTGAGTGCGGCGGATATGGCGCTGTTGCGCATGTTATCGCGCCATAGCGGCAAAGCCATTATCGCCTTTGTGAACCGGATCGACGAGGTGGAAAATCCCGTCAAGGATGTGCCTGCCGTGATGGACGCCCTGCGCGCCCGCCTTGATGCAGAGCTGGATAGCGCAGCCGCGATCACCTTGGTCACTGGCAGCGCCCATTGGGGGGCCATCGCCCTTTTTGGCAGCGATGAAGCAGTAGATTCCGCCCTTCAAGCGCCGGGCTGCGCGGCCTATTGCGCCCAGCAAAAAACCCGCAAATCCAGCGCCAGAGACCGGCTTTTCACCGCTTCCGGCATTCCCGCCCTCACCAAGGCCCTGTCTGACGCCATCAATAACGGGCCGGTTGCCCGCGATCTGGCAGAGATCGCCAGCGAAGCCGGTGCCGCCATTGGAATGCAGGAAAACGTGCTGCAAGAGCGCCTCGATAATGAAGATGTGGTGCTGATGGATGTGGGCGATATTCCAGCCATTCTGGAAGCGGAAAAAAACCGGCTCATAACCCGCATCAATCAGCTGGCGGACCTCGCGGACGAGCTGGATAGCGGAGAAGACCGGGTTCGGGAAAAGCTGCTCCAAAACGGGGATGTGGTGGCAAAATCGATCGCCAATACCGTGGATGCAAGTCTTGGGAAGTTTATTTCCGAGCAAATCGCGCGGATGAAGGCCGAGCTTGGCGGCAAAGGCACGACCGGCTCCTGGTCATTGGATACCGCCGAATTGCACGAAAGGATCGAAGCGCAGGTGAATAGCAGCTATCGGGAAGGCCGGATAGAGATGGACGGTCTTTTTGCCCGCTATGCCCGCAGCACCAGCCAGCGCATGGCCGCCATTCTTGGCTCGATCGAAACCAGCGGCATTCTGGAAAACCTGCCGCATACCGAAATTCTAACCGGATATAAGCCCTCGAA
>WFUK01000293.1 GCA_015485015.1 Paracoccaceae bacterium
CTACCCCTCGCAGCTATCGGGGGGCGAGCAACAGCGCGTCGCCTTGGCCCGCGCCGCCGCGCCGCGCCCGAAGATCCTGCTGGCCGATGAGCCGACCGGCAATCTCGATACCGCCACCGGCGAGACCATCATCGATTTGCTTTTTAACCTGCGCGACCGCCACGGCGCGACCCTGATCCTCGTCACCCATTCGCCCGAACTGGCCGCGCGCTGTGATCGGCGGCTGGAGCTACGCGACGGGGCCATCGCATGAGCCTGCGCCACGCCGCCATCATCGCCAAGCGCGAGCTGCGCGGCGGATTATCGGGCTTTCGCATCTTTCTGCTTTGCCTGCTTTTGGGCGTGGCGGCCATCGCCGGTATCGGCACCATCCGCGCCGCCATCGATGCAGGCTTGGGCGGAGAGGCCGCAAGCCTGCTTGGCGGCGATGCCGAAATTCATTTCACCCATCGCAATGCCAACGAGGCCGAGCGCACATGGATTGCCGCCAATTCTCTGGAAGCGTCTGAAATCATCACCTTTCGCTCGATGATCCAGGCGCGCGCCGATACCGCGCCGGAGCTTTCCTTGAGTCAGGTAAAAGCCGTAGACACCAATTACCCGCTTTATGGCACGGTAGAGCTGGAACCGGCCCAACCGCTACAAGACGCATTGGCGGTGCGGGATGGCATGCCGGGCCTGGTGCTGCACCCCACACAAATCGACAGGCTAAAGCTGCAAATCGGCGACACCCTGCGCCTTGGCACACAAGATTTCCAGCTTCGCGCCGCGATTCTCACGGAGCCGGATAGCTCGCTCAGCGATCTCGGCCTTGGCCCGCGCACCATGGTGCTGGCCAGCGCGCTGGAAAATTCCGGCCTGCTCGGCGCAGGGACGCTATTTGAATCCCGCTACCGGATGCGCCTGCCGATAGATGCCGACCTGCCCGCGCTGGCCGCCGACGCCACCGCCCGCTTTGAAACCAATGGCGGCCGCTGGCAAGATCGCCGCAACGGCGCGCCCGGTATTTCCGAAGTAGTCAATCGCCTCAGCTCGTTTCTGGTGCTTGTCGGCTTGGCGGGCATGGCGGTGGGCGGAGTCGGGGTTTCGGCGGCGGTGCGCGCCTATCTGGCGAAAAAAACAGATACCATCGCCACGCTGAAATCCTTGGGGGCCACGCGCGGCACGATATTTGCCACCTATCTTTTGCAAATCGGCGCTTTGGCCCTGCTTGGCATTTTCATCGGCTTGCTACTGGGCGGCGGCATTCCTGCATTGCTTATTCCGGTATTCGCCGACCAGCTTCCGATTCCGATCGAGGGCGGACTATACCCCGCGCCACTGATGGAAGCCGCCGCCTACGGGATATTAACCGCGCTGATTTTCAGCATCTGGCCCTTGGCGCGGGCGGTGGATATTTCTCCGGCGGGGCTGTTTCGCGAGATTTCCGGCAAGGTGGGCGGCTGGCCGCGCTGGCCCTATCTGGTGCTGGTGCTTCTATTAACGGCGGGGCTGATCGGCCTTGCCGCCAACGCTTCCGGCACCCCGATGCTGACGCTTTGGGCTGCAGGGGGCATTATTCTGGCGCTTGTGATCCTCGCCCTCACCGCCCTGCTGACCAAATTTGCCGCCCGCAGATTGGCCCGCAGCCGCTTCATGCAAGGCCGCCCCGCGCTGCGCCTTGCGCTTGGCGCGATTGGCGGGCCTAGCTCGGAGGCGGCTTCGGTGGTGCTATCGCTCGGGCTTGGGCTAACGGTGCTGGCCTCGATCGGCCAGATCGATGCCAACCTGCGCACCACCATCACCCAAGAGCTACCCGGCCGAGCACCGGCATTTTTTGTGATGGATATTCAAAAAGACCAGATGGAACCGTTTCGCACCGCGATGCTCGCAAGTGGCGCGGTTGAAAAGGTGGGCGCGGCCCCGATGCTGCGCGGGATTATTACCGAGATAAACGGCGTGAATGCCAAAGAGCTGGTCGGGGATCATTGGGTAATCAGCGGCGATCGCGGTATCACCTATTCTGCAACCGTGCCGGAAAACAGCACCGTGGTCGAGGGCGAATGGTGGCCCGAGGATTATAGCGGCCCGCCATTGATGAGCTTTTCTGCCGACGAAGCCGCCGAGATCGGCCTGCAAATCGGCGACGAGATTACCGTCAATATCATGGGCCGTGATCTAACCGCCAAAATCGCCAACCTGCGCCAGCTCGCCTTTTCGGATATGAGCCTGAATTTTGTGATGGTCTGGAGCCCGAACGCGCTTTCAAATGCACCACACACGTTTTTATCAACGGTTTATGCCGAGCGCAGCGCCGAGGGCAGCCTGCTGGGCATCATCGCCAAGGATTTCCCGAATATCACCGCCATTCCGGTGCGCGACGCGATAGAAAAGATCAGCAGCACCCTTGATAGCCTGAGTTCGGCCATCCGCTGGGGCGCGGGGGCAACATTGCTTACAGGCTTTGTGGTGCTGATCGGCGCGGCCGCTGCGGGGGCCGAAGCGCGGATATTCGAGGCCGCCGTGCTAAAAACTCTCGGAGCCACCCGCCGCAAAATCTTGCTGAGCTTTGCCCTGCGCGCGCTGATGCTTGGCGCAGCGGCGGGGCTGGTCGCCTTGGCCGCTGGCAGCGGTGCGGCCTGGGCGGTGATGAAATTTGTCATGGATAGTGATTTCTCGCTCTTCTGGGGGGCTGCGATTGCCATCGTGGCGGGGGGCGCATTGGCCAATTTGGTGGCCAGCCTTGCCTTCGCATGGCGGCCCCTCGCCACAAAACCCGCACAAATCCTGCGAAACCGCACCTAAAACCCTTGAAATGCGCGGGCAAAGCCCCGATATTGCATAGCAAGACCCCGCATCCAATTGCGGGAGAGGTTAATTTTTCTGGAGGGTCCAAATGGCCAACACTAACACAGTCCGCCGCGCTGGCTCGGCGACCATGGGTGCGCAGATCGACGAAGGTCTTCGCACCCATATGAACAAGGTTTACGGGCTAATGTCTGTGGCAATGATCGTAACTGGCCTCGTCGCCTATGCCTTTGGCAGCTCGGAAGCGCTGCTATCCATCCTGCGTGATCCGATCACCCTGCGCCCCAATGTGCTGGGCTGGATCGTGATGTTTGCACCACTTGGTATGGTTATGTTTATGGGGGCGGCGGTGAACCGCATGTCTCAAGCCGGTGCGCAGCTATTCTTTTATGCGTTTGCCGCGCTTATGGGGCTGTCCATCAGCTGGATTTTCGCGGTTTATACCGATGCGTCAATCACCAAAACCTTCTTCGTGACCGCAATCTCCTTTGCCTCGCTTAGCCTTTACGGCTACACCACGAAAAAAGACATCTCCGCATGGGGCAGCTTTTTGATCATGGGTGTGGTTGGGTTGATCATCGCGATGATCGTCAACATCTTCTTGCAATCCGCCGCGCTTGATTTCGCGGTATCCGCGCTCGGGGTGCTGATCTTTGCCGGCCTCACCGCCTATGATACGCAAAAGATCAAAACCATGTATTTGCAAGCCGCGCAAACCGGTGCAGAAACCGGCAAGATGGCGATTTTCGGTGCCTTGACCCTGTATCTGGATTTCATCAACCTGTTTATGTTCCTGCTACGTTTTATGGGTTCGCGCGAGTAATCCAGCCGGAATAACCTTTATCAAGGGCGGGGGCTTTCCCCGCCCTTTTTTATGGGCAATCCATACCGCCCATAAAGGCTGTGGCCACACAGCCCGCGCCGCCAAGGTGGCCCGCAGGGTCGCCGCGAAGGCGCGCGCCCAGCGCCACCTCAACGGGCTTGCCTTGGCTTCGGGGAGCTAAAGCCCCCTCCCCCAAGGCACATTTCCAGCATAGCTGGAAACCGGCCTGCGGCGGCGGTGGCCTCGCTTCGCTCGGCGGCGCTATCCGTGATCAAACGAAAAAAGCCGATGCGATGCACCGGCTTTTAAGCTTGGAAAGATAAATCAAACTGATCGTTTCGGTTGAAAACCAGAAACGCTCTACTTGATCTTGCCTTCTTTATATTCAACATGCTTGCGCGCCACCGGATCATATTTCCGTTTGACCATCTTCTCGGTCATGGTGCGTGCGTTTTTCTTGGTCACATAAAAGTGGCCGGTATCCGCTGTCGAATTCAGCCGGATCTTGATGGTGGTAGGCTTCGCCATTTTAATGCTCCTCGCGGTTGGCCCGCGAGTGCGCGCCTAATTCTATTCTGATCGCTGCGTTCTATACGCTTGGGGTCCAGAGTCAAGCCCCATAACCCCGATCCACCTCACAAAAGCGCAAAATGGGAGCGCCCATCTTCGTGATAGAAAAACGGCACCTGATGCACGGCTTCCGGCGCCTTCAATATCCCCTCGATCTCGGAAAGCACCACCTCGGTGATGAACGGCAATTCCAGCCCGCGCGCCTCGCTCAGCGATATCCAGTGCAAATGGGAAAGTTCATCACAAGCCGCAGAAAAATCATCGGGATCATTCAGCACCCCCTCCGCGCTGGCCATAAAAAACCGCGCATCAAAGCGCCGGGGCCGCCCGGGCGGGGTGATGGCCCGAAACACAAACCGAAGCCCTTCGACGCGAGGTTCCAGCCGCAGGCCGGTTTCCTCCAGCATCTCGCGCAGCGCCGCCGTATAAAGCCCGACAGCCTTTTCGCCGAGCCGCTCATCGGGTGCGCCCTCCAGCAGGCCGGTATGATCCGCCTCGTCAACCGCCCCGCCGGGGAACACAAACTTATTGGGCATAAAGACCGCCTTGGCCCCGCGCTGCCCCATTAGCACATGGGGCATCCCGTCGATCTCGCGAAGCAAGATCACGGTAGCCGCATCGCGTATTGTTTTGCTTTTATCCATATGCGCATCTTGCCCCTGATCGCCCCGAGACGGCAACCGCAAAATGCAACATTTCAGCGCGGCGCGGATAAAACGCCAGCCCAAGCGCACTGTCAGACGCGCCGCAACCGCCACAAAACCCTATTCCGCGGCTTCCTTAACGGTATCCTCATCCTCGCCCGCAAAGCCATGCATCCGGCGCGACCATTGCAGCGCCACAAACATAGCCTTGATACGCGGCAGCAAAAACAACGCCAACGCCAAAAACACCACCGAGAAGCCAAGCGCCATCACCCAGCCTTCGGGGCGGAAGGTGACAAACACAAACAGCATCAGCGGGGCCAGCAAATGTCCGGCTACCAGAATGGTGGCCCATGCCGGGCCGTCATCGGCACGATGATGGTATAGCGCCTCGCCACAAACGGGGCATTCATCGCGCACTTTTAGATAGTCTTTCAGCATTGGCCCATTGCCACAGCTCGGGCATCTGCGTTTCCAGCCGCGTATTAACGCTGGCTTGACGGGGCGATCTTCCTCGGTCATCCAATTTCCTTAGTGGATATATTCTGCGCAAAATATATGCGGAAAATCTAGCAATTACACTGGGGCAAGCTGCCCTGCGGCGGGATGTCACAAGTTTTTTTCCGTCTCGAGCGACGGAAGCCGATCCCTCCGCCGTATTACCCCTGAAGATCGCAAATCCTGCGGTTTTGAAACCTTATAGGAACCTAAAATGAAACCTACCCTAATGACCAGCGCCCTAGCCCTTTCCTTGATCGGCCTCGGGGCCTCCATAAGCCTCGCCCAAGGCGGCTCGGAGAGCCAGCATGGCACCCCACATCCC
>WFUK01000294.1 GCA_015485015.1 Paracoccaceae bacterium
CCGGATCGACGCCATGGCGCGCGGGCTAAAGGCGAATGGCGTGCGGATCGAAGAAGGCGAAGATTACCTGATTGTGCATGGAGCAGAGAGCGTGGAGGGCGGCGCAACCTGCGAGACCTTCCTCGACCACCGCATCGCCATGAGCTTTATGTGCCTCGGCATGGCCAGCGCCCAGCCGATCGGGATCGACGACGCTACCCCGATCGAAACCAGCTTTCCCGATTTCATTCCGCTGATGGAACGCCTCGGGGCCAGCTTTCAAAAGGAAAACCCATGAGCTTTGCCCGCGCCCATCTCGCCGTCCTTGGGCTGACCGCGATTAATTACGCGATGATGCTGGTTTATTCGACCCCGAAGCTGCTAGGCGCTGCCGATGGGCTATGGCCGTTTGACCTGCGCGTCATGGGGTATTCAACGGCGGAAGCTACGCAATACCTGACCACCATCACCCCCGAGGGTCGGTTGTTTTATCTTGAAGTGCAGCAAATGCTGGACACTTTTTTTCCGGCTTTGCTGGCCGTGAGTCTGATGATGACGCTGTTTCGTTTGGTGCCAAAATTGCCGGTGCTTTACCTGTTCCCGATATCCGGCGCGCTGTTTGACTATTACGAAAATGCTGCGGTCAGGCAGATGCTGCTGACCAATGCGCCGGATCAAGGGCTGGTCGAGATGGCAAGCCTGCTAACGGGGCTGAAATTTGCCACTATCGCCCTGTCATTATTGGCGATCCTGTGGTTTTGGCGGAAGGGAAAAGCCGATGGCTAACACCGGAAGCTGCCTTTGTGGCGGGGTGCGATACGAGGTCTCCGGCCCGCTGCGCCCCGTGGTGTATTGCCATTGTCAGCAATGCCGAAAAACCTCGGGGCATCATGTGGCCGCCACCTCGGCCCCGCGCGATCAGGTGAAGATTTTTGGCGATCTGCGCTGGTATCGCTCCAGCCCCACCGCCAGGCGCGGCTTTTGCGCCACCTGCGGCGGCAATCTCTTTTGGGATGGGCCGGGCCAAAACATCTCGATCATGGCGGGCACGCTGGATGCGCCAAATGACCTGACCGCAATTGGCCATATTTTTACCGCTGACAAGGCCGGATATGTGAATATTTGCGATGGGCTGCCGCAAGCCGCGCAGGATGACGAGACCCTCACCACAACCGTTATTTAGCGCTGCCGCCCTGCGCTGCAATTCCCCGCCATCTAAAATCATAGCGACTGACTTCACTAAACTAGTTTAGTAAAGTCAGTTAACCTCCTATATTTATATGTTATATCAACCTGTTAGCTGTAATTTTTGATCCAAATTATTCTCCCCTCCCCACCCGCAAGAATTAATTTGCCCAAATCGGCCTTTCCCCCGATACTCATAGCAACGGAGGATCAATATGATAAAAACCGCAATCGCCCTGCTTTGCCTATCCAGCCCCGTGCTGGCCCAGACCAACTCTGCGATCAATTGCTATCAAGGCGGGCTGGTTTCGATTGAATCAGAGCGCCTCGCCACCATTCTTTTCAGCAATAATTCCGAAACCCCCGTTGATATCCTCTGGCTGGATTACGATGGCGAGGAGGTCTATTACAAAACCCTGAATCCAGGCGAAAGCTACGAGCAGACCAGCTATTTCTCCCATCCCTGGGTGGTGTATCGCGCCGAGAGCAATGTGTGCAAAGGCATCATCGTGCCGTTTACCGCACGGGTGGAATTCAGCGTTCAGTAAGGAGCCTTCAATGAACCGGCATCAGCATTTTCAAGACCTGCATCAATCCGGCTGCTTTATCATGCCCAACCCGTGGGATATCGGCAGCGCCAAGCTGATGGCCTTTAAGGGGGCGGTAGCGCTGGCGACCACCTCGGCGGGCCATGCTTTTACGCTGGGCAAGCCCGATATGGGCCATGTCAGCCGCGACGAAGCCCTGCTGCACGCTGCCGAGATCGTGGCCGCCACAAAGCTGCCGGTGAATGGCGATCTGGAAAACGGCTATGGGGATGCGCCCGAAACGGTGGCCGAAACCATCTATCTCGCGGGCGAGGTCGGGCTTTCGGGCGCGTCGATCGAGGATACCACCATGCAAGCCGATGCGCCCTCTTATCCGTTTGAGCTGGCGGTGGAGCGGGTGGCGGCGGGGGTGAAAGCCGCGCGCGATCTTGGGCGGCCATTTATGTTTACCGCGCGGGCAGACGGGGTGCTGATCGGCGCGTATGATATGGACGAGGCCATTCGGCGGGCACAGGCCTTTGCGGCGGTCGGGGCCGATGTGATATATGTGCCGATCCCGCCGGATATGGCCGATCTGGCGCGGCTTTGCGCCAGTGTGGATAAACCGGTAAACGGTCTTGCGGCGGGACCATATCTGCATCATAGCCAAGCCGATTTTGCCGCTGCGGGTGTGCGCCGTATCAGCCTTGGCTCCTCGATCGCCCGCGCCAGCCACCGCGTGATGGACGATGCGCTTTCGGCCATGCTGAACGAGGGCAGCTTTGCGCCGCTGCAACACTCGATCAGCGGCAGTAAAATTGATAAGATGTTGAGCTAAGGGGGCGAGATGATTCGACTGGGCATATTGCTGAGCCTTTTGGCCAAGCCCGCGCAGGCCTGCAAGCTAGCGCTGCTGCTATCGATGGATGTTTCCACCTCGATCGATGCCGGCGAATTTTCCTATCAGCGCGATGGGCTGGCCGAGGCGCTGCTCGATACCGAAGTGATGAATGTGCTGACCCGGGATCGCGTGGCGCTGATGGTGGTGCAATGGTCGGGGGTGAATGATCAGGCGGCGGTGATCCCGTGGCGGCGGATGCGCTCACAAGGCGATGTGCAGGCGTTTTCCAACTGGGTGCGCTCGATGCGGCGCGAATATGTGAATTCCAAAACCGCCGTGGGCAGTGCGATTGCCTTTTCCATCGAGCAATTTCGCGAGGTCAGTGATTGCGAGCGCAGGGTGATTGATGTTTCCGGCGATGGCGCCAGCAATTCCGGCGCAGAAACCTCAAGCCAAAGCCGCCGCGCCGCGCGGGCAGGGATCGAGATTAACGGCATTGCGATTGATATAATGGGCAATGCCGTCACCGAATATTACCGCCGCTTTGTGGCCACCCCCGACGGTTTTGTCCTCACCTCCACCGGCTTTTCGGACTACCCC
>WFUK01000295.1 GCA_015485015.1 Paracoccaceae bacterium
CATATCGCCCGCGTGGTTCAGCCCCTCAAAAGCCATGCCGGCAGGAATAGAGCCATCGCCAATGACCGCAATCGCATCGCCCAAGCCATGCTCGGGCTGCCCGCCCAGCGCCCGCGCCGCCACGAATCCGGTCGCCGCCGAAATCGAGGTGGCGGAATGGCCCGCACCAAAGGGATCATAGGCGCTTTCGCTGCGCTTGGTGAAACCCGAAATGCCGCCGCCCATGCGCAGGGTTTTCATCTGCGCGCGCCGCCCTGTCAGGATTTTATGCGGGTAGCATTGGTGGCTCACATCCCAAATCAGCTTATCGCGCGGGGTGTCAAACACCGCATGCAGCGCCACCGTCAGCTCAACCACGCCCAGCCCCGCGCCCAGATGGCCGCCGGTTTTGGACACGGCTTCGATGGTCTCGAAACGCAGCTCGTCGGCCAACTGGCGCAGCTCGCCATCCCCCAGCTTTCGCAAATCGGCAGGGGTGCTTATTTTATCGAGCAGCGGGGTTTGCATCGGCATGCCTTAAACCGTTCTATCTATCGCAAATCGCGCAGCGGCGCGCAGATTATCAGCCTTCGGGCCATAGCCAGTCAACGCCTCATTGGCCTGCTGCACAAGTGATTCGGCCAACGCCTTTGCGCCATCCAGTCCCAGAAGCGTAACAAATGTCGCCTTGCCCGCCGCGCTATCCTTTTGCACCCGCTTGCCGGTTTCAGCCTCGGTGCCTGTCACATCCAGAATATCATCCTGAATTTGGAACGCATTGCCAACCGCCTCGGCATATTGATGCAGCGCGCTCGGGTCCTCATCCGCCAGCCGCGCCCCTGCGCCCGCGCTCCAGCGGATCAGCGCGCCGGTTTTCAGCGCTTGCAGACGGGTGATTTCAGACAGCGTCAGCGGGGTTTCGGCGCTTTCGGCGGCGATATCATAATCTTGCCCCAGCACCATGCCCTCAGCCCCCGAAGCCTGCGCGAGGCTCTGGATCAGCGCCAGCTTGGCCGCATCGCTGGCCGCCATATTTCCCAATATAACAAAGGCTTGCGCCTGCAAGGCATCGCCCGCCAGCACCGCCGTGGCCTCGTCCCATTTGATATGCAGCGTGGGCTTGCCGCGCCGCAAATCATCATCATCCATCGCCGGAAGATCATCATGCACCAGTGAATAGGCGTGAATGCATTCCACCGCCGCAGCCGCATCGAGCGCATCGGGAGCCTCAAAAAGCGCCGCACTTTCCAGCACCAGAAACGCCCGCAACCGCTTGCCGTTTGAAAGCGCGGCATAGCGCATGGCCTCCGCAATGCGCCCAGCGCGCGGCAGCCGCAGATCCAGCCGCTGCTCCACCGCTTTCGCCGCAAATTTCAGCGCCGTTTCAAAGCTAGTCATAATTTGCAGCGGTTGCGCCAACGGCCTCTCCGCTTTCGCCTTTGGTGAGTTGCGCCACTTTTTCCTCGGCCTCGGCCAGCTTTTTCTCGCAATGTTTTTTCAGGGCATCGCCGCGCTCGTAAAGCTTGATGGATTCTTCCAGCGGCACATTGCCTGATTCGAGCTGCCCGACCAGCTTTTCCAGCTCGCCCATCGCATCTTCAAAGCTCATTTTCTTCACATCACTCATGGCGAAAACTCCTGCAACACCTCGATATGGGCGCGCACCAACCGGCCCAATGTATCAAGGTTATAGCCCCCTTCCAGCGCCGACACCACCCGCCCATGGCAATGTTTTTGCGCCATTTCACAAAGCGCGCGGGTGGCGTGGGTGAAATCTTCGTCCTGCCAGTCCAGATTGGCCAGCGGATCATCTGCATGGGCGTCAAAACCGGCCGAAATCAGCAGCAGCTCGGGGCGAAAATCCTCCAGCGCGGGCAGAATTTCCGCCTCCAGCTTTTGCCGATATAGCGCGCCGGTGGAATGGGGCGGCAGCGGGATATTCACGATCTGGCCATGCGCCCCGCGCTCATCAGCCTCGCCCGTGCCCGGATATAGCGGCATGCCGTGGCTGGAGAAAAACCGGATGCGCGGCTCGTTCCACAGGATATCTTGTGTTCCATTGCCGTGATGCACATCAAAATCCACAATCGCCACGCGCGAAAGCCCCCGCGCCCCCAGCGCATGCAGGGCGGCGATGGCGACATTGCCAAACAGGCAAAACCCCATGGCTTTTTCGCGCTCCGCATGATGCCCCGGTGGGCGCATGGCGACAAAAGCATTGCCGGCCTCGCCGTCCAGCACCATATCCACCGCCTTCACCACCGCGCCCACCGCGCGCCGCGCCGCGTTCAGACTGCCGCTCGAAAGATGGGTGTCAGGGTCCAGCGGCGTGGTGCCGGATTCCGGTATTTGCGCCTCCAGCCCGTCAATATAGCGCCGGGGATGGGCGCGAAGAATCGGGATATTCCCCGCCAAGGGCGCGCTAATGCGCAGCAGGTCAAGATCATTGGTCGCCTGATAAACCGCCTCCAATCGCGCCACGCATTCCGCATGGCCGGTTGGATTGAGGTGATTAAGGGCATCGGGGTGGGTGAGGAAAGCTGTTGTCATATTTCGGAGCCTAAGCAATACTTGCGCTTTCATCAAGGAGATCCGATGCGTCTGTTTTTATTGCTGCTATGGCTGCCCACATGGGCCGCCGCCCAGCCCGCCAATATAAGCCCCCTGACCGTAGCGGGCTATCTGCGCGCCGATCTTGGTGGCAGCTCGACCAAGGAAAACGTGCTGCTGATCTATGATGAAGAAGGCGCGATCGACCTTTATATCTATACGCGCTCGCAGGAAAACGGCGTGCTCAGCCCCCCCGAGATCTATGTGCCGAATTTTGCCGCCTCCACCCGCAATCCGCCCGTCCTGCGCTTGCTGCGTGATAAAAGCTTCACCGTGCTGATCAGCCAAAGCTCGGGGCTGGGGGCCAGCGCTCGTGCCACACGTATCGCCTACAGAAATGGTGAGTTCCGCATTGTTGGCCGTCTCAACGAGTTCTACCCCAAAACCGGAGAGGGTGTGCGCCGCTGCGCTTATGATCTGGAAGAGGGCTTGGCAACTTTTACCTCGATTTCCGGCGAGGTTATTGAGATTGCCACCGATATCGGTCCGCTCCCGCTGGATGGCTACCTGCCAAACACCCTCACCGATTTTTGCGAGGATTAAATGCCCGAGCTTCCCGAGGTCGAAACCGTGATGCAGGGGTTGATGCCGGTGATGGATGGTCAGCGGATTTTGCGCGCCGATGTGCGCCGCGAGGGGCTGCGCTGGCCCTTCCCCGAGCGCTTTGCCGCGCGGCTAACGGGGGCGCGGGTGCAGGGCATGCAGCGGCGGGCGAAATACATCCTGATGACGCTGGATCGCGGCGAATCGCTGTTGGTGCATCTGGGGATGTCGGGCAAGATAACGATCGACGAAAGCGGGGCCGAGCCGCCCGCCAAGCATGATCATGTGGTGCTGGATATGGAAAACGGCACGCGGATTTTGTTTAACGATCCCCGCCGCTTTGGCTCGCTGGATCTGGTCCCCTCGGACAATCCAGAAGCCCATAGGCTGCTGGCCAGCCTCGGGCCGGAGCCGCTGGGCAATCGCTTTGATGCCGAATATTTCGGCGAGCAGCTCAAGCGGCGCAAAACCCCGATCAAATCGGCCATGCTGGATCAAAAGATTGTAGCAGGGCTGGGCAACATTTATGTATGCGAGGCGCTTTGGCGCGCCGGGATCAGCCCGCTTTCCAGCAGTGCCGCGCTCAACCCGGCGCATGTGGCCGCCCTGACGGGGCATATCCGCGATGTGCTGCGCGAAGCGATCAAGGCCGGCGGCTCGTCGCTAAAGGATTATCGCCAAGCCAATGGCGAGCTTGGCTATTTCCAGCACAGCTTCAAAACCTATGGCCGCGAGGGCGAGGTTTGCCAAAAGCCCGATTGCGGCGGAGAGATCACCCGCATCACCCAAGCGGGCCGCTCCAGTTTTTACTGCCCCGCCTGCCAAAAAACGCCTTGATATAAACGCCCGATTTTCGGCGGCAGGGGGGCTATCCTGTGCTATACCCGAAAAATGTTATTTGCCTTACCCGATGATGAAATCCTCTATCAAGCGCTGCTCACCCGCGATGATCGCTTTGAGGGCCACGCTTATGTCGGGGTGAAAACCACCGGCATTTTTTGCCGTCTCACCTGCCCCGCCCGCAAGCCAAAGCCGGAGAATTGCACGTTTTTCGCCAGCATCGGCGAATGTATCGAAGCCGGTTTTCGCCCCTGCAAGCGCTGCCATCCGCTTGCCCCCGCCGCCAAGGCAGATCCCAGCATTGGCGCGCTGCTGCAAGCCTTGGATGATCGCCCGGGCTATCGCTGGTCCGAGGCGGATCTTCGCCGCATGGGCCATGATCTTTCCACCGTGCGCCGCGCCTTCAAGCGGCAATTTGGCATGACCTTTCTGGAAATGGCGCGGCAACGGCGGCTGCGCGAAGGCTTTGAAACCATCGCCAAAGGCGGCAGCGTGATCGAGGCCCAGCTGGATGCCGGATTTGAATCCCCCAGCGCCTTTCGCGCCGCTTTTGCCGCGCTTTTGGGCCGCGCCCCCGGTAGCCTGCAAAATAACGGATTGCTGCTGGCTGACTGGATACCCTCCCCGATTGGCGATATGATCGCGCTCAGCAGCCGCACCCATCTGCATTTGCTGGAATTTGTTGGCCGCAAAGCCCTGCCCGCCGAGCTGGCCAAGCTGCAAACCATGGCCAAGGGCGAGATCGGCATTGGCCAATATGCCCCGACCAGCCAAATCCGCGCCGAGCTTGCGGCTTATTTCAGCGGTGCATCGGCAGATTTCGCCACACCCTTAGCCCTGCATGGCAGCGAATTCACCCGCGCGGTATGGG
>WFUK01000296.1 GCA_015485015.1 Paracoccaceae bacterium
AAGCCTTAGTGGCGGCCGGTCTTTTGGGGCTGGCCGCTTGGTATATCACCGCGCCCTCCAAGCTGGACCGAAACGACTGGCAAAGCCCGCGCGGAGATCTGGCGCGTGGCGAACGGGTGTTTAACATCGGCGGCTGCGCCTCTTGTCATATGGATAAGGGGGCCAAGGGCGAAGCGCGGCTGGCGCTCGGCGGCGGGCAGGCTTTCGCCACGCCTTTTGGCACGTTTTACGCCCCGAATATTTCCCCCAGCGAGACCGGCATCAAAGACTGGAGCGCGCTGGATTTGGCCAATGCGCTATTGCGCGGCGTTAGCCCCGAAGGGCAGCATTATTACCCCGCTTTTCCCTATGATTCCTATCAGCGCATGGCACCGCAGGATGTGGCGGATCTCAAGGTTTATCTGGATAGCCTACCGCCGATTGACCGCGCAAATACCCCGCATGACATCCCCTTTCCCTTTAATATCCGCCGCAGCATTGGCGTGTGGAAAGCGCTGTTTTTGCAAGACGGTCCGATTGTGGAAACCGATGAAACTGCCGGACAATATCTGGTGGAAGGCCTCGGGCATTGCGCCCAGTGCCACACCGCGCGCAATGTGCTGGGCGCGCTTGATAACCGCCGCTGGATGGCGGGCGCCCCCAATCCCGAAGGCAAGGGCCGCATTCCCAATCTTACCCCCGGCGGCAATCTTGCCAGCTGGAGCGTGGAGGATATCGCCTATTACTTAGAAAGCGGGTTTACCCCGGAATACGATACTGCGGGCGGCACTATGGTGGAGGTGGTGGAAAACCTGTCGCGCGCCACACCCGAAGACCGCCTCGCCATTGCGCGCTACCTAAAAGCCCTGCCCGCCTTGCCAAACCCGCCAAAACCCTAAAGCGCAGCCCCGTAGATCGCGCATTGCCAGCGGCGTTAAGCCGCTAACGCCAGCGATCCGCGATATTATCCAGCACCTTACCGGCCTCGAAGGTGCTGATCGGCGCATTTTGCACCCGGTTGAAATTCTCCTCCGGATCATATAGCTCGATCCCGAGATCAAGGTTTTCCGGCGTCAGCAGCCCCATGGCGGCCAGCAGGCTATAGGCGGCGATGCGCTCGTCATGCATGGCGGTAATCAGGTCATTTTGCGCAGTTAGCACCTCTTGCTTGGCGTTAAGCGTATCCAGAATGGTGCCGGCGCCAAGATTGGCCTCTTCGGTAATACCTTCGAAGTTATATTGCGCAGCTTCGATCTGTGCGCGCTTGGAGGCAATGCTGCCCCTCGCGATCTCCAGCTGGATCCATGCAGATCCCGCTTGCTGGCGCACCTGCGCCCGCGTGTTCGAGGTTTCGGCCATACGCCGCTCCAGCTCGGCACCGGCGCGCCGCACCGCAGCCGAAAGCGCACCACCGGTATAGATCGGCTGGCTAAGGGTCACCCCGATGCTGGAGCTTTCGCGCGGGGGGAATGTGCCGTCATCCCGATATCCCACCGATGCATTTGCCGAAATCGACGGCAACCGCGCCCCTTCAGCCCGGCGAAGATCAATCAGCGCCACCTTTTCAGACAGATGCGAGGCGCGCATGAGCGGATGAATACGAAGGGCGATTTCCTCAACCTCGGCTTGCGAGCGCGGCAGGTCGGGCAAGCGCGGCGGATAGGAAAGATTGGTCGGCGGCACACCGATAACCGCCGTGTAATTCAAAGCCGCCACCGCCAAAGCCCCCCGACGCGCGATCAAAGCCGCCTTCGCCGCCTCAAGCCGGACCTGGGTTTGCGAAACCACGGTGCGGGTAACGGCCCCAACGGCAAATCGATCTTCGGCCGCCTGCACCTGCTGTTTCAGCACTTCCACATTATTCACCGCTAAATCAACGATTTGGCGATCCCGCCGCACGGTCAAAAACGCCTTGGCCGCGCTCAGCATTACCGATTGTTCGATGTTCTTCAAGCTCTCGCGCGCGGCTTGCACAGCCGTTTCCGCCGCTTCCACCGCCAATAGCGAGCGCCCGCCGTCAAATAGTGTAAGCGTCGCATTCAGGCTGACCGAATAGGCATCGGTTTGCGGGCCTTGAAAGGGGGGGGAGCTGGAATAATTGGCCGTGCCTTGCAGCACCAGTTGCGGCCGCCGCCCGGCCCGGGCCAGCGCCACGGTTTCATCCGTGCCGCGCAAAGCCGCGCGGTTAAGGATCAGCGTCGGGTTGGTTTCATAAGCGAGCCGCATGGCGTCGGTCAGGGTATCGGCACCTGCGGGCACGGCAAAGGCAAGTATTGCCGCTGAAACCTTAACCATATTGCCAAAACGCTGCTTCATACCGATTCTCCGATTCTAACCACCGGACTAAGCTAATCTGAATTCAGACAGGCACAAGGGCAGATTGGCTAAAACGCAAAGATCGACTGTTTTTCAAAGCCCGGCAGCACAGGCGCTGTGGCATCAAACGACCAGCGCCAATCCATGCCGCGCCCGGATTTCAGCCCGATCATGCAGCGCCCCAGCGCCCCGTCCATCATAATCGCCGCCATACGACCGCCAATTTTGAGTTGTTCCACCAGCGCCGCAGGCACCTCGCCCACCCCGCCTTCGATCAGGATCACATCATAAGGGCCATGCTTGGGCGCCCCCAGCGCCAGATCTCCGGTTTCGACCATGGCATTAAATACATCATGCGCACTCAAGAGCGCCTCTGCCTCCTTGGCCATGCTCTCGTCGCTCTCAACCGCCACAACAGCCTCGGCCAAATGCGCAACCAATGCGGTGGAAAGCCCCATGCCTGCGCCAATATCCAGCACCAGCTCATTGGGCTGTATCGCCAAGGCATCGAGCATCTTCGCCATCACCCGCGCATCCAGCACCACACGCCCCTGCCCCAGCGGCAGATGATCACCGATATAAGCGATCTCGCGCAGGTTTTCCGGCACATAATCCTCACGCGGAATGTTGAGCATGGCCTCGATCACCGGATAAAGCGTCACATCCGAAGGCCGGACCTGACAATCGACCATTGCGGTCCGCTGCGTTGCAAAATCTGTCATTGAGTCGCGCCTTTTTGCCAATTCATTGCCCTCTTTTGGCATATTGCCCAATCAGGAGCAACAGCCCTGCCCGACAACAAAGCACAATTGTCAGCCAAAGCGGCGCGCGCGCGGCCTTTCCACAAATCCCGTAGCCGGCCGCGCCGCCACCGCGTCGCACACGCATTTTTGCCTTTGGCAAAAAGCCGCCCGCAGGGCGTATGGAGCGGCCGAGCCTATCCCGCGCAACAAGAAAGCTTGGCCACATCCTTTTCAAAGGTTTGCGCCGCCAGCTTCAGGCCTTCCACGGTGGTCAGATACGGAAATATCATCGAGCCAAGATCCTCATAGGTCATCCCCATTTTCAGAGCCATCGCGCCGGTCATGATGCTATCCGCGCCCTCGGGCGCTATAATATGCACGCCTAACAGCTTCTTGCTGTCTTTTTCCGCCACCAGCTTAATCAAGCCTCGCCTATCCCGCGCGGCCAAGGCGCGCGGCACATGCTCTAGCCCCAGCACCGAGGTGACAATCTCCACGCCGGTCGCTTCAGCCTCTATTTGCGTCAGGCCCACGCTAGCAATTTGCGGATCGCTAAAGACCACGCCCGGCATGGTGGAATTATTATATTCCGGCGCGCAGCAATCTCCCGTTGCCCGCAGTGCCGCCAACTTGGCACCATAAGCCGCCATATATACAAATTGATCGCGCCCCGTAACGTCTCCGGCAGCAAATACCCCGTCGCGACTGGTTTGCATTTTGTTATCAATGATAATGCCCCCGCGCGCATCGGTTTTAATACCCGCCGCCGCCAAATTAAGGCTTTCGGAATTTGGCGCGCGCCCCGTGGCCAACATCAGCCGCTCGGCTTTGATCTCGAGCGCCGCCCCGTTTTGGCGGGCGCTTAACACCACCTCTCCGGCATTTTCCGAAATCCGCTCATAGCTCAAGCCAGATAGCACCGTGATACCCTCGGCTTCAAATGCCTCGGTTAGCGCGGCGCTAATTTCAGGCTCGGCAGCTGGCAATAGGCCGTGGCGGGTTACAATCGTTACCTTACATCCGGCACGCGCAAAAACCTGAGCGATCTCCACACCAATATACCCGCCACCCATGATCATCATCGACGCCGGCATCGCTGACAATTGTAACGCCGAGGTGCTGTCCAGCCAGTCCACCTCGGAAATCCCTTCAAGCACCGGTACGCTTTGGCGCGAGCCGGTCGCGATAATCACTTTGCCAGCCTCGATCAGCTGGCCATCCACCATCAGGCTGCCATCGGCCTGAAACGCAGCCTTGCCTGCGATATAATTCACCGAAGGATAGCTTGGCAAAACCGCCTCGTATTTCGCCCCGCGCAGCTCGTCCACCAAGGCCTGCTTTTGCGCCACCATGGCCGCCCAATCTGTTACCTTGGCCGAGGCTTCCACCCCGTCAAACCGCGAAACCGCCTTGGCCGCATGGGTGATTTCCACCGCACGGATCATGGCTTTGCTCGGCACACAGCCAACATTGACACAGGTGCCGCCAATGGTGCCATAGCCAATAAGCACCACATTCGCGCCTTTATCCGCGGCGGTAATCGCCGCTGAAAACCCAGCGGAGCCAGCCCCGATTACGGCCAGATCATAGCGGGTATTTCTTGCACTATCAGGCATGTTCGCTTCCTTCGGTAGAGCATTCACAATTTTTCAGCCGCTGATGGCGCTTCCACAAAGCGTATCCCGTTAGCAAGATAAACGCCCCCAAGGCGGGGAATAAAACGAAATCCAGATAGGCCACCACCGCCGCAAGGCCGGCAAAGCCAAACAGCACCACCAAAAACGGCGTAAAGCAACAGATCGACATAAAGGCCGTGCCCCAAATGCCGGTTTTCAACATCTTTTTGTCATCCATGATTTAGCTACCCGCCTCGATCGCAGGCGTTTCGATAACGATGCTTTCATAGCCCACATTCATGGTAGCAAAGGTAATATCGTCAATCGAGGTCAGTTCGTCATCAAATACCACCACGGCCGTGCGGCTATCCAGATCGGTTTCGACGCTCTGAATGCCGGGCAGCTCAACAATAGCGCCCTTCACAATAAACGGGCAAGAAGCGCAATACATGCCGGGCACCGAAAGGTTTACCGTTTGAATTGCGGCCCAAAGCGGCGAGGCGATAACCGAGGCGGCCAGTACCAGTGCAGATAGTTTTTTCATTTTCAAAAGTCCTTTATTGATCTTAGCGGGTATTGAACATTGGCGCAGCTCAAAAGCTACAGCCCAAGCATGATGGGGGCCACCACAGGCGCAATCCATGTCCAGAAAATCGCGGTTGTGATAAGTAATGTGGCACCCCAAAGAGAGAATTTTACCAGTTTGCTCGGCAAGGGTCGGGCGCACATCGCGCCATCAACACATTTTGGCTTGCGGTAAACCATGTAAAATCCGTATCCAAGAAAACCGATAGCGGCGATGATGAAATAAGGTTTGACCGGTGCCAGCGCCGTGAGGTTTCCCACCCACGCCCCCGAAACACCAAGGCTAAACAGCACCAAAGGCAGAATGCAGCAGCTAGACGCACCAAGCGCCGCTAAAATACCGCCGGTCGCCATCCACCGCGCTTTTTTGCCTTCAGCCTCGGGGCTGTCTAATGCGACATGCGGCATATCATTTTCAAGTGTCATTATTTCCTCGCGATCTATCTGATTTTGTCCTATATGCGATCTGTAGCCGCTACAGATGCAAGGATTATTTTCAATGCCCGATATCACAAACGCGCGAGGATACGCCATTGGCGAAATGCAGGCCCGCACCGGTGTAAAGATCGAAACCATCCGCTATTACGAACGCACCGAGCTAATGCCCGCCCCCGACCGGACCGCAGGCGGAAACCGTCAATATAACCATACCCAGCTCAAGCAGCTATTCTTCATCAAGCGCTCGCGCGAGCTAGGCTTCAGCATCAAGGAAATCAGAGCCTTGCTATCTATGGCGCTCACGGACGGATTCAGCTGCGGCGAGGTTTATGACATGACAACAGAGCATCTAGGCTCGATTAAGCAAAAGATCGCAAGCCTGAAGCGGCTGGAAGCGGCGCTATCAACAATGGCCGAAGCCTGCAATCGCGGCGATATGGCGGAATGCCCAATCCTAGACACGCTATTTGAGGCCAGCTAAGGGTTCCAATTGGGCAAGCGCAAAACCACGGCAAGATTTCATCCCAGATATTTAGCAAATCACCTGTTGCACATCACGCCCCAATCGCCTAAATCCGAGCCACCACAGGTCGGCGAGTTGGCGGAGTGGTGACGCAGCGGATTGCAAATCCGTGTACACCGGTTCGATTCCGGTACTCGCCTCCAATGTTTTCAACAACTTACGAAGATATTCACACAATTGCAAACCGGTTTAGTCTCATAAAAAGCTAAACAGCATATCCTTGCATTGGGAGTTTGAGCACTCTTCAGAGGTGGTCGCGGAAATTCGGACCAGTTGTTAAGGTGAATCGGCCTATGAAAAGGACGATAGGAAATGACGAAGAGAAAACGGTATTCGAACG
>WFUK01000297.1 GCA_015485015.1 Paracoccaceae bacterium
CACATTCTTTGCACCGGCGGCATAACAGGCCTCGGTGCAGGCGGATAATGTAGCGCCCGTGGTTAGCACATCATCCACCAAAAGCACGCGCTTTCCCGCGATCATCGCGCGGTTTCGCTTGGTGGGGGCAATGGCGGCACGCAGGTTTTTAAAGCGCTCGATCCGGTCTTTTCCGTGCTGGGATTCGGTGCGTTTGATCCGGCTCAGCAGATCGCCACTATATAACAGGTTAGATTGGGCGGCTAAATGGCGGGCCAATTCGGCGGATTGATTAAACTTTCGTTTAAGATACCGCCTTGGGTGCAGTGGAACGGGGGCGACAATATCGGTAACGGGTAAAACCTCCCGCGCTGCGAGCTGCATCCAGCGGCTCATGGCGGGGACGAGATCCAGCCGATCGGCTTTTTTCAGCGCCAATACCAGGTTGCGGCCCACCCCGTCATATTCCAGCGCCGCTTTGCCAAGGCTCCAAGGTGGTGGATATCGCAGGCAGGTGTCGCATTGCTGGCCAATAGCCTCGCCAACCAGCGGCGCAGAGCAGGTGGTGCAGGTGGAGCCGCTGATAAATCCGGTTTTGCTCCAGCAAGGCGGGCAAAGGGCCTGGGCCTGGTCGGTATAGGTTTCGCAGGCCATGCAGCGGGGGGGATAGATGGTGCGAATCATGCTGGCGAGGGCGCGCTGCATCGCCCCCTTTTGCTCCGGTGAAAAAACCGCTATATCCGGCTTAGACAGGAATTTTGATAATGGCTTCACCCCGCCCCCTATTTTGCCAAACCACCCGCGCCCGCCATCGCGCCCGGGCGATCAAGGCTGGGGTGGCAGGATTTTTGCATCAAGCCGCCGCGCTTCAGATACAAGAAAGACTGCAAGATATTAACAAACCGTTTACGCGCACGGCTTTTATCGGCTGGCTGCCGGAATTCTGGGTGGAAACCCTGAAGCCGGATGTGATTGTGCCGGATGACGAGGTTTTGCAGCTTGATCCATCGGCCTATGATCTGGTGGTGCATGGGCTTTGCCTGCATAGCGCCAATGATCCGGTGGGGCAGCTGATCCAGATGCGGCGCGCGCTAAAGCCTGACGGCCTGCTGCTGGCCGCGCTTTTTGGCGGGCAAACCCTGCATGAGCTGCGCGCCGCTTTTGGGCAGGCCGAAAGCGAGATCGAGGGCGGGCTTTCGCCGCGCGTATTTCCGATGGGGGATATTCGCGATCTGGGTGGCCTGCTTCAGCGCGCGGGGCTGGCGCTGCCGGTGGCCGATAGCACCACGCTAACGGTAACCTATGAAACCCCGCTGGACCTGATGCGCGATCTGCGCGCGATGGGCGAGGGAAATGCCATGACCGAGCGGCGAAAAACCCCGCTGCGCCGTGCCACGCTCATGCGCGCTGCCGAGATCTACCAAGCCGAATTTGGCTTGCCGGGCGGGCGCATCCCTGCCACCTTCGAGCTGATATTCATGACCGGCTGGGCCGCCTCGGCCAGCCAGCCCAAACCCCTGAAGCCCGGCTCCGCCACCGCAAGACTGGCCGATGCTCTTGGCACCGTTGAATTTAAGGAACCTCTATGACTGACCGATTGCAGCACGCGCCCAAAGACCACCCCCCTCAGCCGCGCGCCAAGGTGGGGGTGCTGATCGCCAATCTCGGCACGCCCGATGATACCGGCTATTGGTCGATGCGGCGCTATTTGAGCGAATTTCTGTCGGATAAGCGGGTGGTGGATTATCCGAGCTGGAAATGGCAACCGCTTTTGCAGCTGATCATCCTGTCCAAGCGGCCCTTTAGCTCGGGCAAAGCCTATGATTCGATCTGGAACAACGAGGCGGATGAAAGCCCGCTGCTGACGATCACCAAAGCCCAAACGGCCAAGCTCTCGGCGCTGTTGGCGGCGCGTTATGGCGAAGATGTGGTGGTGGATTTTTGCATGCGCTATGGCAACCCTTCCACCGAAAGCCGGATAATGGCGATGAAGGAGCAGGGCTGCGAGAAGATCATATTTTTCCCGCTTTACCCGCAATATGCCGCGCCAACCACCGCCACTGCCAATGACGCTGCCTTTCGCGCCTTGATGAAAATGAACTGGCAGCCCGCGATTCGCACCGTGCCGGCCTATTTTGATAATCCGGCCTATATCGAATCGCTGGCGGCCTCGGTGCGCGAGGCTTATGCGGGGGAGATTGCGCCGCAAAAGCTGGTGGTTTCCTATCACGGGGTGCCGGAGCGCTATCGCGACGAGGGCGATCCCTATTATTGCCAATGCCTGAAAACCACGCGGCTGCTGCGCGAGGCCCTGGGCTGGGCGGAAGATGCGCTCGACACCACTTTCCAATCGCAATTCGGGCCGGAAAAATGGGTCGGGCCTGCCACGGTCGAGCATGTGACTGAATTGGCCGCGCAAGGGGTGGGGCGCGTTGCGGTAATCGCGCCCGCATTTTCGGCGGATTGCATCGAGACTTTGGAGGAGATCAACGAGGAAATCGGCGATGCCTTTAAGGAGGCTGGCGGGAAAGAATTTAGCTATATCCCGTGCTTGAATGATCGGGATGATCATATGCAGGTTTTGGCCGGCATTGTGGAAAATGAAGCAAAGGGATGGTTGTAGCAGATGAAATATTTTTTCTTTTTACTGGTGATTGTGGCGGGCGGCTATTTTTTCCCGCAAATCGCCGAGAGCAAAGGCGGCCCGTGTCAGGCGCTGGAGGCCAGAATCACCAAAAGCATCGGGGCGCAGGATAACGGGGCGGGCGTGATTGCGGGGCTGGTATCGGGCATTTCTGATGGTGAGCTTGGCCGGCGAATCGCCTTGAGAG
>WFUK01000298.1 GCA_015485015.1 Paracoccaceae bacterium
CCACGGTTTCGCGCACCGCTTCGGCCTCGTCCTTGGCAGGGCAAAAGCACATCATCGCCGCCCCCGTGGCATTTTCCGGCAGCCCATCGCCTTCTTTGCGGCCAATTTCGACCGTCAGGGTATATACGTTGATTTTCTCGTCAGTCATGTCCTAATCCCTCAGCAAATCATTAATCGAGGTTTTGCTCCGCGTCCGCTCATCCACCCGCTTCACAATAATCGCGGCATAAAGGTTTACCCCGTTTTTGCTTGGCATCGATCCCGCAACCACCACCGAGTAGGGCGGCACCTCGCCAAACATCACTTCGCCGGTTTCACGGTCCACAATCTTGGTGGATTTGCCGATGAAAACCCCCATGCCCAGCACCGAGCCTTCCCGCACGATACAGCCCTCGACCACCTCGGAGCGCGCGCCGATAAAGCAGTTATCCTCGATAATCGTTGGCCCTGCCTGCATCGGCTCCAGCACGCCGCCAATGCCGACACCGCCGGAAAGATGCACATGCTTGCCGATCTGCGCACAAGAGCCAACCGTGGCCCAGCCATCAACCATCGAGCCTTCGCCGACATAAGCGCCGATATTCACGAAGCTCGGCATCAGCACCACGCCGGGCGCAATATAAGCCGAGCGCCGCACGATAGACCCCGGCACAGCGCGAAACCCCGCATCGCGCCACTGGTTTTCACCCCAGCCCTGCCATTTGCTCGGCACCTTGTCCCACCAGCTGGCATTGCCATTGCTGCCCTCGATCATCGCCATATCATTCAGGCGAAACGATAGCAGCACCGCCTTTTTCGCCCATTGATTTACATGCCATTCGCCGTTTTCGCGCGGTTCGGCCACGCGCAGGCTGCCGCTATCCAGTGCGGTCAGCGTGTCCTCGATCGCCTCGCGCACCTCGCCTTTGGTGGCAGGGCTGATGCTATCGCGCGCTTCCCACGCGGCTTCGATGGCGGTTTCTAGCTGGGTGTTTGACATGGGTTTCTCCGGAAAATTATATATTTCCCTAGCCTATAAAGCTATATGGACGGCCACGCAATGCGCCAAACCCGCCCTGGGCGGCGCGGAATTTGCTTGCGGTTTTGCCAGCGAAGGATTTAAGGAAAAGCATGGATAAAGAAACCCGCATAAAAGCCGCCGCCAAGCGCGCGCTGCAAGAGGCCGAGGCCCGCAAGGCCAAAGCCCAGCCGCAAGACCTGCCCGAGGAGCTGGGCGGGCGCGATGGACCTGAGCCAATTCGATTCGGGGATTGGGAGAAAAAAGGCATTACGAGCGATTTTTAGGCGATCTATTCGCGCAAAACTGGTTCTTCAGACTTGATTTTGCCTGCGATTCAACCGATGGTGCGGCTTTGATCTTAACCATATGGATATCTATTTATGCGATTTATTTTACTGTTCCTAACGCTGTTTTCGCTGCCGCTGCGCGCGCAGGAAATGCTGCCTGAATACCAGAACCTAGGCTATATTGATTTGCTCATGGAGGGCGAAGAGCGGCGGTTTCCGATTGTCGCCACGTCTGAGCGCTCCTTTGCCAATAAATACGAGCTTAGCCGCGAAAACGGCATTTTCAAAATCAGGCTGGCCGGGGTGACGCCGAGCGAAGACGGGAACTGGGAATTCCCGATGGTTTCGATTGATATAACCACCCATACAAACGAGATGTTCCGCTCGATCTATATTGATTATGCTACCGGATACTTTCGGGATGACTACTCTTTTAGAGCGTCCACCCAAGAGCAAACGGCGGTTTATGGTGAGCTTGTTGAGGGCGAAAACGGCTTGGTGGAGTTCGCATTTCGCGGCCAATTAGTGCATTATGATGTTGACCCTGAAACGCGCGTATCCACCCCGCAAGCGGGCAAGGCTCCGGTTGAAATATCTGGCCGCGTTAGCGTGATCATTCCGGAAGAATACCGCGAAGACTAGGCCTATCGCACCAATGCCGTGCTGCTGGCTAAAAAATTCTGGCCTGCGGCAGGGCAATTTGGAATGTGGGCTTACCGTTCCCTCTGCGGGCTTCCGTATGGATGCTAACAGTTGTTAATGAGACCCGCCAGCAGACGCCCTTCCTGTCAAGCACATCTTTAAGTAAGTTAGCCGCCGCGAGGCGAGCCGCTCGATTTGGCAGAGGCGCGCGGGTATGATGGGCCTGAGCCTATACGCTTTGGTGATTGGGAAAAAAAGGGTATTGCGAGCGATTTCTAGGCTCATTGTGCATTCTGAAAACTGACGCAGATATGTCTTGCTTTCCAAACCCTTTCCGCCAAAAGTGGATCTTTGAAATTATAACCTTAAGGATATTTGCATGCGTTTTCTTCTATTGATTCTAACCCTGTTTTCCCTCCCGCTGCACGCGCAAGAGCTGCTGCCGAAATACCAAGTTTTAGGCTATATTGATCTGGTTATGGAGGGCGAAGAGCGGCAATTTCCTATTATTGCGCTTGACGGTCGGTCTTTTGCCAATAAATACCAACTTGATAGAGACTCCGGCATGTTCAAATACCGGCTAGCCGGTGTGAGTGTGCGCAGCGACGGTGAGTGGGATTATCCGATGATTTCGGTTGATATTACCACGCATGATGAAGAGTCGGGCCGCTCGACATATATTACCTATTCAACAGAAGCTTACCGCAGCGATTATATTTTCAGATCGTCAACCTCCGAGCAAACGGCCTCTTTTGAGGCGTTCGTTGAGGGGGAAAATGGCTTGGTCGAGTTCGCATTTCGGGCCCAGCTGATTCATTATGATGTTGACGGAGATGCCGGTATTTTTATGCCCCAAGAGGGTAAAGCACCCGTTGATATTACGGGTCGGGTGAGCGTGACCATTCCGGAAGAATACCGCGAAGATTAAACTCTTCGCTTACCATCCTCGCCGCTGGCCAGAAGGCTTTGTGGATAGCGGCAAGGATGTTTGGATCTCTGTTTGGGCCTTGATTATGTTTACACAGTGTCTATATTTAGTCACAATGTAAACATAATGGAGCCTACAATGACAAATTCAAACACCCTCGACCACGGTAATACCGTTTTTGTATTTACCGAAATCATCACCCCGAAGGAGGGTCATGCTAAAGATGTGCTGGCCGTCTCAAAGCGTAGTATGGAGCCGTTGAAGGGCCAGCCGGGCTTGATTCAGGTGATGCTCAGCACATCGGAAAAGAAAGCCGGTGAGATTACCACCGTTACGGTTTGGGAATCCAAAGACGATTTCCAGAATTTCATGAAGACCGATGCCGTTGCCGCTCTTCTCAAATCCGACGATATGAAAAATATCAAGGGCTGGATGGCGGATTATCAAATGTTGATGTCAAATCTTGTTGAAGGATGGCATGGCTGATAAGCTCCTCAACAGGTGCAAGCGGAATTGAAAGGCGGGGCCAATGTCAAAACACAAGGCCCGCCAGCAGGCCCGCATTGTGAGCGCGGCGATGGAGGTCATCCAGAAAGAGGGCCTGAGCCGCGTGAACATGTCCAAGCTGGCCGAGGCGGCGGGGATGACCCGCCAAACGCTTTATAACCACTTTCCCGATGTCGAAAGCATTATCATCACCACGCTGGATATGCACGGCGAGGCGATGCTGACCCATCTGAAAGCGGCCATGGCGGGGGCCAATAGCGCCCGTGCCAAGCTGGAGGCTTACGGCGCATTCCAGATTGAAGCCGCCTCACCCGAGCATGCTCTGATCCCGTTGGAAGCCGGGCTTTCGGCCAAGGCGCGCAGCCACATCGCCGAACATGAGGAAGCTGTGTTTGCGCTGTTACGGCACACCATCGAGGCTGGTTTGCAAACTGGTGAATTTACCGCCGATACAGCCCCGCCAATTCTGGCCGGTTTGGTGCATGGATTGGTGCAGGGTGGCGTTGCCTCGGCCCTGCGCCACCCCGCACAAAAACCCGAGGTGCTGACGGCTCTTGGCACCGCGCTGCGCACGCTCCTTTAACTTCGGGCCTTTTGCTTCAGGAATTTGCCCTTGCCTTCCCGCACCCCGCGCTCTATATAGCTCCTAACAGCGGTTGATGAGGTCCAAACTTATCACCACCGAATTTCTGACGGGCCGCGCGCCCGTTTTTTTGTGCTTGCTCGTTTTATGCCCGCCCGTTTTTGTGCCCGAAAGGCTACCTATGTCAGATCTTATCGCTTCCTCCGCCATTGATCGGCGGCTGGCCGCCATTGTTACCCCCGTGATCGAGGGGCTTGGCTATGAGCTGGTGCGCATTCGCTTGATGAGCGGCAAGCGTATTAGCCTGCAAATCATGGCCGATAAGCCCGAGGGCGGGATTGTGGTGGATGATTGCGCCAAAATCTCGCTGGCGGTTTCGGCGGTGCTGGATGTGGAAGACCCGATCGAGGATGAATACGCGCTGGAGGTTTCCTCCCCCGGTATTGATCGGCCTTTGACCCGCCTGAAAGATTTCGAAACCTTTAATGGCTATGCCGTTAAGCTGATGACCCACGATCTGATCGAGGGCCGCAAGCGCTTTTCGGGTGAGCTGCGCGGGGTGGAAAATGGCGAGATCCTGATCGAGATCGCCGAGGGCACAATTGGCCTGCAATTTGAATGGCTGTCCGAGGCCAAGCTTTTGCTGACAGATGAATTGATCGCCGAGAGCCTGAAGGCTCGCAAAGATGCCGGCGTGATTACTGAAGAATTTGACGAGGTGGATACCTCGGAAACGACAGAGGACTGAGAAAATGGCAATTACCAGTGCAAACCGCCTAGAGCTATTGCAAATCGCCGAGGCCGTGGCCCGCGAAAAGCTGATCGACCCGAATCTCGTGATCGAGGCGATGGAAGACAGCTTGGGCAAGGCCGCTAAATCCCGCTATGGGGCCGAGTATGATATCCGCGCCCATATCGACCGCAAAACCGGCGAGCTGACCATGGAGCGCTGCCGCACCGTGGTTTATGATGATGAATATGAAAATACCTTTACCGAGCTGACGCTGGAAGACGCCCGCGAGATCGATGCGGAAGCCGAGATCGGCACTGTGTTGACCGACCCGCTGCCGCCTATGGATTTTGGCCGGATCGCGGCGCAATCTGCCAAGCAGGTGATCATGCAAAAGGTGCGCGAAGCCGAGCGCGAGCGTCAGTTTGATGAATTCAAGGACCGTGTGGGCGAGATCATCAACGGGGTGGTCAAGCGCGTGGAATACGGCAATGTGATTGTTGATGTGGGGCGCGGCGAGGCGATTTTGCGCCGCGACCAGCTGATCAAC
>WFUK01000299.1 GCA_015485015.1 Paracoccaceae bacterium
CCGCGATAGAGCCGATATCCAGCCCCGCATCATTCTCGGCATCATCCTCGCCATCATGCGGCACCAGCTCGGCCAGCGGCGCGCCGGACAGGGTGTCGGCCTCCATCTGGGCGGCGCGCTCCAGCAGCAGGCGCACGCGGCGTTCCAGCCGGTCGATCTGGTCGGCCTGCCCCGCCACCACGGCGCTTAGCTCCTCCAGCGCGGCGGCTTGGTGGGTGCAGATTTCTTCAAGCTCGGTCAAGCGGTCGGTCATTGGCTCTCCGGAAAAAGGGTCGGCGCATCGCCTTGCTGCCATTTGGGGTATTTTTGCATCATGGCGGCAAAGCGCGGGGATGCAAGGAAATTATCCAGCCATGCGCGAAGATGCGGCCAGCTTTGCTGATCAAACCACGCCCGATCCACATTGGCGAATTGCCGGATGAAGGTGATTGTAGCCATATCCGCCAGCCCGTTTTTCTGGCCGGAAAGAAACGGCTGATCTGCAAGAACATCATCCAGTCCGCGCAAAAAACCCGAGGCCGCCTCGCGGGCCGCCGCTGCATCCTTGCCGTATTTATAGCCATCAAGCGCGGTTTTGAATGCGCCGTCACAAGCGGCGATCAGGCTTGCATCCTGCCCCGCCAGCCAGCCCTCGGGATCGGCGCGCTCCAGCGCCCAGCGCATGATATCATAGCTTTCCTCCAGCACCCGATCCGGCAATACCAGCACCGGCACCGTGGCTTTGGGCGAGGCGGCCAGCAGCGCGGGGGCCTTGTCTCGCAGCACAATCTCGCGCAGCTCCACCTGCAAGCCGGCGCTGGCAATGGCCAAGCGGGCGCGCATGGCATAGGGGCAGCGGCGAAAGGAATAGAGGATAGGCAGGGTCATAAGGGCGGTTTATCTTTTTGGCCCTGGCGGCGCAAGCCTATCGACAAATATTCCCAAAAGCCGGATACTGCGGTGATGAATTGCTTAGCGAAATTTCTGGCGGGCCGGATGGCCAGCTTTGGCCATGCGCTGCGCGGGCTGCGGGATGCCATCCGGACCCAAGCCAATGCGCGGGTGCATTTGCTGGCCACGGCGCTGGTGGTGGCGCTCGGGTTCGGGCTAGGGGTTTCGGCGCTGGAATGGGCGCTGGTGATCGGGGCGATCGCGCTGGTCTGGCTGGCGGAATTGCTCAATACCGCCGTGGAAATCCTGTGTGATATCATAGAGCCGTCATATTCCGAAAAGGTGAAGCGGGCCAAGGATGTGGCGGCAGCGGCGGTGCTGGCAACCGCCATCGGGGCGGCGATTATCGGCGGCATTGTGTTTGTGCCTTATTTTACCGGCTAAAAGCTTCTCCACAGCGCGGTCTCGGTGGCCAAAACCGGAACCCGCGCCTCGGCCCAGCGCCTGTTGGCCAGCTCGGGAAAAAGCGACAGGATCTCGGCTTGCGCCTCATGGCCAAAGCGCCCGACGGCCTCTTTAAGCGGATTAAGGCTTTCGCTCGGGCAGCCCTCGGCAAATATAATCTCGTGGCGGGCAAAGAGCAGATGGAAATATTCCACCTCCGGCACCGCCGCCTGAAAAATAGTATCGCCATTGACCAGCTCGATCGCGGGCATCAACACCTCGGTTTCGCCAAAAAGCAGCTCGGCCTTCCAGCCGGATACCAGCATCCGGTGCATCGGCGAAACCGTGAGCGCGCGGCCATTCCCCATCGCCCCTGTGCAAAACCGCACCGGTGCCAGCCGCCCCGCGCCCAAGGCCTTGCGCGCGCCGATCCAGACAAGCTCCTGCGCGCCGTGGTCTTTGGTGATCACCCTGTCACCCGCCTTCAGGCGCTCCACCGGCAGCTCGCCCTGCGCCGTCAATATTCGCGTGCCACGGGCAAAGCAGGCGGGCACGGTGGTCAGATCGCCGTAGGGGATGGTTTTGGGCGAGCCGAGCCACGGTCCCAGATCCAGCGCATCGCCGATATCCAGCGCAATCGTCGAGGCAAAGCCGACCACCGCGCCATTGATCTGCACCAGCACCAATAATCCGGTCTCGCCGCTGGTCAGGTTGGTCAGCACCGATTGGCCGACATTCTGCACCACATCCCCCGCCGCCGCCACAGCGCTGCCATCCACACTTAGCGCAACATCCAGAAGCTGGGTCGCCGCGCCGCTGCCCTCATCCTCGAAATCGGGGTCGTCATCAGACAGGGTCAGCACATCGGGCGCGCCACCCACGGTGGCCGCTGCCGAAGAAAAGAAGAAATCGAATTCGCTGGCCAGCCCGAGATCGGCGACGGAATAGATATAGAACCCCTCGATCGGCATCCGCCCCGCCTTTGGCCCGTCAGCGCCAGCCATCTGGTTACAAACGACGCCGCCCGCCATCCCTTGCTTTGAGCGTTAACCATTATGGCCGAAGGGTTAACAAACCGTAAACACCCCTGGCCAAGCCGCTTCAATCTTGCGGGTTTTGCCGCCTTGGGGTAGGAGAAGCGCAACAGCAAAATGCAGGGACTGACCCGATGGCCAAAAGAAAACCCAAAGTGATGCGCCCCAAAGCGCTGCCGCCTCGCGGCTTTCGCGATTATTTCGGCGAAGACCTGCGCGAGCGGGCCGCCATGCTCGACCGGATCACCGGCATCTATCACGCCTACGGCTTTGATCCGCTGGAGACCTCGGCCGTCGAAACCGTCGAGGCGCTGGGGAAATTCCTGCCCGACGTGGACCGCCCCAATGAGGGCGTGTTTGCTTGGCAGGACGAGGATGAAAGCTGGCTGGCGCTGCGCTATGATCTGACGGCCCCCTGGGCGCGGGTCTATGCGCAATTCCGCAATGATTTGCCCACGCCTTACCGCCGCTATGCGGTCGGGCCGGTCTGGCGCAATGAAAAGCCGGGGCCGGGGCGATTCAGGCAGTTTTATCAATGTGATGCCGATACGGTAGGCACCCCGACCGTGGCCGCCGATGCCGAGATTTGCATGATGCTTTCCGATGCGCTGGAGGCCGCAGGGATCGCGCGCAGCGATTACATCCTGCGGGTCAATAACCGCAAGGTGCTGAACGGCGTGATGGAGGTGGCGGGCGTGCTGGACCCTTCGGACCCAAGCCGCTTTGAAGCCGAGCGCGGCATTGTGTTGCGCGCGATAGACAAGCTGGATCGGCTCGGGCCGGACGGCGTGCGGGCGCTCTTGGGCGCGGGGCGCAAGGACGAAAGCGGCGATTTTACCGGCGGCGCGAATCTCTCCGGCGAACAGGCCGAAATCATCATGGGCTTTATGGATGCACGGCGCGATAGTGGCGGCGAAACCTGCGCGCGGTTGCGCGAGCTGGTGGCGGGATCCGAAACCGGCCTTATCGGCGTGCAGGAGCTGGAAACCATCGCCGAGCTTTCGGATGTCGGGGGATACGGCGCGGATCGGTTGCTGATTGATCCCTCCGTGGTGCGCGGGCTTGGCTATTATACCGGTCCGGTTTATGAAGCCGAGCTGACCTTCGAGATACTGGATGATAAGGGCCAGAAGCGACAATTCGGCTCGGTAGCTGGCGGCGGGCGCTATGATGATCTGGTCAAGCGTTTTACCGGCCAGGCCGTGCCGGCCACCGGTGTCTCTATCGGAGTGGATCGCCTGCGCGCGGCGCTGGCCGCCAGGGGCGAAGCCAAAATCGCCGCCAAGGGAC
>WFUK01000300.1 GCA_015485015.1 Paracoccaceae bacterium
CCCCCGCCAAAAACCGCAAGCCGGTTATTCTGATCGGCGCAGGCACCGGCATTGGCCCGCTGGCCGGCTTTGCCCGCGCCAACCACAAAAAGCGCCCGATGCAGCTTTACTTCGGCATCCGCCATCCGGATTCGGATTATCTGTATGAGGATGAGCTGGGCCAATGGCAAAGCGAGGGCAAGCTGCATAAAGTCAGCATCGCCGCCTCGCGCCTGAAGCAGGTGGATTATGTGCAGCATATTTTGCAACGCGACGCGGCCAATGTGGCGGCGCAGATCAAAAACGGCGCGCAGGTTCTGGTATGTGGCGGGCGCGATATGGCGGCCGGTGTGGCCGAGGCTTTGCACGAAATTCTCGCCCCCCACGGGCTGGAACCTGCCCGGCTAAAGGCTCAAGGGAGGTATCTGGAAGATGTCTACTGATCTGCCCGCGCAAAAATTATCCGGCCCCACCATGGGCACCAGATGGAGCGCTGAAATTGGCGCGACCACCGGCACAGATCTCGCCGCGCTCGAAAGCGCCTTGGCCGGCGCGGTGGCGCTGGTCGATAACCAGATGTCGAGCTGGAAGCCCGAAAGCGACCTGATACGCCTGAACGCCGCGCCGCTTGGCGAATGGGTGCAGATCCCGCCCGAGCTGATGCAGGTGCTGGCGCGGGGGCTGGAGATCGGTCGGCTTTCCGGCGGCGCGTTTGATATCGGTCTGGGTGATTTGACAGCGGCATGGGGCTTTGCGGACACCCCCCCGAGCGAGGTGGATATCCGCGCCAAGCTCGGCCAGCCGCGCCCAGATACAACTGAGGTGCTGGAGCTGGATCAAACCAATCTCACCGCCCGCAAACACGCCCCGCTGGCGCTGGATCTGTCCGGCATCGCCAAGGGCTTTGCGGTGGATCGGATGATGCAGGTATGCGCCGATTTTGAGCTTTCTTCGGCGCTGGTCGCGCTGGATGGCGAGGTGCGTAGCAAAGGTGTGCAGCCCGGTGGCAAGCCTTGGGCTGTGACCATTGAAAAACCGGATTACACCGCCCGCACCCCGCTTTCGATGCTCGAATTGCAAGATGCCGCCGTGGCGACCTCGGGCGATTATCGCCACTGGGTGCAGGTTGGCCAAGCGCGGCTTTCCCATACCATGGATCGGCAAAAAGGTGGCCCCGTGCAGCCCGAGATCGCCAGCGTTACCGTGGTGGCCTCCGATTGCATGACCGCTGACGCCATGGCCACAGCCATTTTGGTTCAGGGCCTGGAAAAAGGCAGCGCATTTGCCCGCAGCCAAGGGCTTGATTGCTTGATCCTTGAGCGCAATGGCGGAAATATTGTCCAGCACGGGATTGGGCCCCTGTTCCGGCTGGGGGCAGACGGTTGTAAGCACGGGTAGGTAGAAAACAAAAACGGCGGTCTGGATATCATCCAAGCCGCCGTTCCAAATATCTATGTGGCAGAAATATCTGCCGAAAAAATCTTATACCAGTGCGAGCTGGGAAGCAGATTCTTTGCCGTTACGACCTGTTTCGAGTTCGTAAGTAACCTTTTGGTTGTCGTCCAAGCCAGCAAGGCCAGCAGCTTCAACAGCTGAAATATGCACAAACACATCGCTGCCGCCATTTTCTGGCTGAATGAAGCCGAAGCCTTTTGAAGGGTTAAACCATTTTACGGTGCCGTTAGCCATCCGAGTATCTCCTAATAAATGCCACCCGCAAAACGCGGTGACTCTGGTGCAGTGTGATCTTTTTTAGAAATCAACGAACTGCATATGTAGTCGGAAACCTCGGTGAAAGAATACTTCACACGACGTATCTAGGATTAAAATGCCGCAGATACAAGGGCGAACCCTAATAGTTCCGACCTTTTTCCAATATTCGGCTTAAATACCCCCTTGGCGGCTTGAAAAATGTCGAAATACGCCATTCCAGCACGGTTTATATCGGGCCCGACCTGCGCCACCGCCCGCCTCTAGCTGTTTTCAAATATCTCTCCGGTCACCAAAAAGCTGACCTGCTCGGTGATGTTGCACACCTGATCCCCGGCGCGCTCGAGATTTTTGGAGATAAACAGCAGGTGGGTGCTGGCCTCTATATTACGCGGGTTTTCCATCATATAGGTCAGCATTTCGCGAAATAGCGCGCTGTTCATCTGGTCTATGTTCAGATCGCGCTCATGGGTGGTCTCGGCCAAAACCAAGTCGCGCTCGATGAAAGAGCGCATGGCGTCGGTCATCATCGAGGCCACGGCATTGCTCATCCGGCGGATGGTTTTGGTGGCGCTATCCACGGGCTTGCCGCTGGCCATTGCCGGCACCCGCAGGGCCATGGTCTTGGCATAATCGGCAAAGCGCTCGATATTGGTCGAGATTTTCAGGGTCGAAACCACATGCCGCAAATCTTCGGCCATGGGTTGGCGCAGCGCGATCAGGCGCACGGCCAGCTCGTCTATCCGCGCCTCCAGCGCGTTGATCTCCTTGTCGCCCGCCGCCACTTTTTCCGAGAGCGCCGTATCGCGGGTTTCCAGCGCTTTGGTGGCCATTTCCAGCTGCGCCACCGCCAGCCCCGCCATTTTCAGCAAAAGCTTTTCGATGCGTTTTACGTCTTTATCAAATCGGCTAACAATGTGTTCCATGCTTTATCCTATCCGGCCTGAAATGTAATTCTGGGTGCGCTCGTCTTTGGGGCTGGTAAACAGCTCTTTCGTGGGGCCGGATTCCACCAGTTCCCCCATATGAAAAAAAGCGGTGCGCTGCGAAACCCGCGCCGCCTGCTGCATGGAGTGGGTAACGATGATAATGGTGTATTTCTGCCGCAACTCGTCAATCAATTCCTCGATCACCGCTGTGGCAATCGGGTCCAGTGCCGAGGCCGGTTCGTCCATCAGAATGATGCTTGGCTGCACCGCAATGGCGCGAGCAATGCACAGGCGCTGCTGCTGCCCGCCCGAAAGGCTGGTGCCCGGCTCTTGCAAGCGATCCGCCACTTCTTTCCACAGCCCCGCGCGGCGCAGGGATTTTTCTACAATCTCCTCTGCGTCGGATTTTGATTTGATCATGCCGTGGATTTTCGGGCCATAGATGACGTTTTCAAAAATCGACTTTGGAAAGGGATTGGGCTTTTGAAACACCATGCCGATATGGGCGCGCAGGGCGACCACATCCACATCTTTGTCATAAATATCTTTGCCCTCCACCGTAATCTCGCCCTCCACGCGGCAAATATCCACAAGGTCGTTCATCCGGTTAAGCGAGCGCAGAAAGGTGGATTTGCCGCAGCCCGAGGGGCCAATCAGCGAGGTGACTTTATGGCGTGGCATATCAAGGTTAATGCCGCTCAGCGCCTGTTTGTCGCCATAAAACACATCCACATCGCGGGCGGTTACTATCGGATCTTTGGTCAAAATGGCACTCCTAATACCGGCGTTCGAATTTTTTGCGCAGCATGATGGCGGCAAGGTTCATCACAATCAGCAAGCTCAGCAACACCAAAATTGCCGCCGAGGTTTTTTCCAGAAAGGCGCGCTCGGGGCTATCAGCCCAGAGGAATATTTGCACCGGCAGCGAGGTGGCCGCATCGGTAAAGCCCTGCGGCACATCAACAATAAACGCCACCATGCCAATCATAATCAGCGGTGCCGTTTCGCCCAAAGCCCGCGCCATGCCGACAATCGCGCCCGTCAGCATGCCCGGCATGGCCAGCGGCAAAACATGGTGAAAGGTGGTTTGCACACGCGTGGCCCCCATGCCCAGCGCGGCCTCGCGAATGCTCGGCGGCACCGAGCGCAGGGCGGCGCGCGAGGCGATGATAATGGTCGGCAGGGTCATCAGCGCCAGCACCATGCCCCCGACCAAGGGCGAGGAGCGCGGCAGGCCAAACACATTCAGAAAAACCGCCATGCCGAGCAAGCCAAACACAATGGAGGGCACCGCCGCCAGATTGTTGATATTGACCTCGACAAAATCCGACCAGCGGGATTTTTTGGAAAATTCTTCCAACGAGAGCGCCGCCATGATCCCGAGCGGGAAGGCAAGCGCAAAACACACGATCAGCGACAGGATCGAGCCAACCAGCGCGCTGAATATCCCCGCCAGCTCTGGTTCGCGCGAATCGCCCGAGGTGAAAAACGCGGTGTTGAACACCGAGCGCATCTGCCCGCCATTCTCCAGCGCGCGCACCCAGCCAAGGGTATTATCCTTCAGGCGGCGCATTTTTTCCGGCAAGCTGGCATCAATCGCGCCTTTTTCATACATATCTATATCATCCGAAGCGGTAAACCATAGCGGCGAGACCTGCCCGAGCAGCGCGGGGTTCCCCTCGATCATCCGCTCCAGCTCATAGCCCGCGTCAGCGCTGAGCAGCTTGAGCAGTGCGCGCTTGTCGCTCCGGTCTGTGACCTCGGGAAAGGTGGCAAACAGCGCATTGCGCACGGCTTTTTTTACGTTCACATCCTCCATCCTATCC
>WFUK01000301.1 GCA_015485015.1 Paracoccaceae bacterium
GATAAGGCCCGTGCGCTGGTAAAGGGCCTGCCGGCGCGTCTTACCGCCAGCCGCACCCCCTGCCCGCATGGCTGTGATCACGCGCTGGAATTCGCCCTCATGACCGCCCCTGAAAAGCGGGATCCAATCCTGATGGCCAAGCTGGATGCGATCGCAAAGCGAGTGCTATAGCCGCACGTAAAACCCCGATAAATTTGTCGGGTGCGGTTTACGCTGGCTTGGCCACGCATTATAGCGATGATGACCGACCCTCGTAACGAGGCAAATACCAAAGGGGCCGATATGGGCAACGGAGTTATACTCGGGCGATTCATGCCCCCCCATGAGGGCCATGTGGCGCTGGCGCGCACCGCCACCCATCTGGTGCAGCGCCTGACCATTATCGTGGCCTGCGCCCATGACGACCCGATCCCCGCCGGTGTGCGGCGCGACTGGATGGAGAGCCTGTTTCCGCTGGCCCGCGTGGTGCTGCATTGCACCCCTAAGCCGATCCCCACCGATAGCCCCGATTGGGCCGATATCATCCGCCGCCTGCATCCCGAGCCGATCAACCGCGTTATCGGCTCTGAAGATTACCTCGTGCCGCTGGCCAAGGCGCTGAATGCACAGCATTTTATTCTGGATCCGATGTGGATGGCCTTCCCCGCCAATTCTGCCGATATCCGCGCCGATCCCTTTGCGCACTGGTATAGCCTGCCCAGCCATGTGCGCCCGTGGTTTCAAAAACGCCTGACGCTGGTTGGGCCGGAAAGCACCGGTAAATCCTATATGGCAGACCTGCTGGCGCAAAAATTCGGCGGCCCCTATGTGCCGGAATATGGCCGCCCCTATGAGCATTATCGCACCCCCGGAAAATACCGCCCCGAGGAATTGCACTTTATCGTTGATGGCCATGTGGCGCACCGAAAGACGCTGGCGATGAATGCCGGCCCCGTGCTTTTTGAGGATACCGACCCGCTGTTAACCGCCGTGTGGGCCGAAATGCTGCTGGGCCATTCCTTGCCCGATCTTGAGGCCCGCATCGAGCTGCCCGAGCATTATCTGCTGCTGGACGCCAACACCCCATGGGCCGAAGACCCCCTGCGCTATTACGCCAAGCAAGAGCTGCGCGAGACGTTTTTTGCCAAAATCAAAGCCAAGCTGGAGCAGCACGGCGCCAGTTACACCCTGATCAAAGGCAGCTTTTCCGAGCGCGAGGCGCAAGCGTTTGCCGTGGTAAAAGATATGCTTAAATCCCCGAAAGGACTGGGAAATGCCCCATAAAAAGACCGTTAAAGACTATATCCGAAACATCCCCGATTTCCCGCATGAGGGCATTATGTTTCGCGATGTCACCACGCTATTCAGCGATCCGCGCGGTTTTCGGATTTGCATTGACCAGCTGCTCAGCCCCTATGCGGGCATGCGGATTGACAAGGTGGTCGGGCTTGAAGCGCGCGGCTTTATTCTGGGCGGCGCGGTGGCGCATCAGCTATCCGTGGGCTTTGTCCCGATCCGCAAAAAGGGCAAGCTGCCCGGCAAAACCATCGAGCAGGATTATAAGCTCGAATACGGCGAAGCCACGATGGAAGTGCATGACGACGCCATTTTGCCCGGCGAAAAGATCTTGGTGGTGGATGATCTTTTGGCCACGGGCGGCACCTGCGAAGCCAGCATCAAGCTGATCGAGCGCTTGGGCGGCGAAATCATTTCGGCAGCCTTTGTGGTAGACCTACCCGAGCTTGGCGGCCGCAAGCGGCTGGAAAACATGGGCATTGATCTGCATTGGCTTTGTGAATTTGACGGCGCCTAGCCCGGCAAAATATATCTCCCAAAATATTTGACAGCATTCCGGCAGCCCCATAAATTCGGGGGTTGCACCTTTGCGTTAGCTCATAATTTTTGGAGTAAATATATGCGAATAAACCCCCTTTTACCGGCCCTGCCTGTGGTCTTATTTTCACCCTTCATTGCCGCCGCCCAAGTGATGCCCGAATGCCCGGTAGAGATAATTTCAGGTGACCTGGATATGAACGTAACGGCGGATTTTATAGAAACATCCCCCATCTATCCCGGCGTTTTTGGCGGCGATTTAAGCTGCGTATTGCGACCCACCGATTACGGGGTGGAGCAGTTTTTTGTCGAAACCATCCGTTCTACGGGAGCCGCTACGCAAGCTTTTGAATACCGGCGCGGCGTGGTTAAATATTTCGTAAAATATGATGGCAGCCTCACCTATGTCGAGGCGGCAAGGTGCAATTTTATTGGCAATGGCGGCCTTCGATGTCAGGCTGATTTGAGTGTTGGTAACAAGGTGAAGGCCGTGTTTGAATATGATGCCGATCAATCATTTGCCTATTTCAACTTTTCCGTTGAACCGGGATTTGGCATTCCGCCTGAAGATGTCTGGCAGAAAGCCTTCGTAGAAGGGGCGGATAACCCCGATAC
>WFUK01000302.1 GCA_015485015.1 Paracoccaceae bacterium
GGCCTGCTGGCGGCGAGTGGAGAAGCTGGAGGCGTCGGGGGTGATCGAGGGCCGTGAGGTGATGATTGACCACCGCGCTATGGGTTATGCGGTGGAGGTTTTCCTGCGCATCACGCTCGACAAAACCCAAAGTAATGCATTTGACGAATTCACACGGGCCGCGCGGAAGATACCGGAAGTTGGTGGCATTCAAACCCTGCTTGGGCGGGTGGATATCCGCATGGATGTGCGGGCGCGGGATTTGGCGCATTATCAGGAAATATACAAAACGCGAATTTTGGAGCTGCCGCATATTAATGATGTGGAGGCGTTAATGCTGATTAGCGAGGTGAAAAGCACCGAGGCGCTGCCGATATGATGGAGCTGGATGAGAAAGACCACGCGATCCTGCGGGCTTTGCGGGGCGATGGCGGGCTGAATGCTGGCGAGGTGGGCAAGGCTGTGGGGCTAACCCAGCCCTCGGCGTGGCGGCGGATCAGGCGGCTGGAGGAGGGCGGCGTGATTACAGGGCGTCGCGTGCGGCTCAATAAAGCGGCGCTCGGCTTTGATGTGGTGGTTTATCTCGGGGTCAAGCTGGCGGCCAAGGGGCGGGTCAGCCTTGAGGATTTTGAACGCGCTATTTGTGCGATCCCCGAGGTGCAACTGGTGCAGCATGTGCTTGGGGTGTATGATTACCGGATCAAAGTGGTGGCGAGGGATCTTGGCGATTTTGAACGCATATTACGGCGGCGAATTATGACCCTGCCCGGGGTGGGGGAGGTCGAGAGCAATGTCATGCTTTCGGAAATAGGCTAGAGGCCTGATCCGCCGAGCGAAGCGAGGCCATGGCCCAAACGCGAGGATTTTTTGTGTAAGCAAAAAACCGGAGTGGAGGGGGCGACGTTGCTTATAGTTGCCTCCGGCCCGTGCCTCGCTGCGCTCGGGGCGGCGCGGGGAGGTTTTGTTTAGGGAGAGGTCGTATGCGCGCCGCACTGAAATGGCGGCGCTAGATCGACACCACAACCTTGCCGGTGGATTTGCGGTTTTTCAGCAGGTCGAGCGCTTCATTGGCCTGCGATAGCGGCAGAATATGGCTGACATGGGGCTTCAGTCCGTCATTTTCATAAATCTCAAATAACGCCTTGAAGCTCTCGGTCAGCTTTTCGGGGGCAAAAACCGTATAACCGCCCCAATAATAGCCGATCACGGTGATATTCTTTACCAGCAGGATATTGGCGGGAATTTGCGGAATATCCCCCGAGGCAAACCCCAGCGGCAGGATGCGGGCCAGCGGGTTGCACGCTCGCAGCGCCGCTTTGAATTGATCGCCGCCGACCGGATCATACACCACATCGGCCCCGCCGAGCGCCTTCACCACCTCGCGAATATCATCGGTCTCGCTATTGACCAGATGATCCGCCCCCGCCGCTTTGCAGATCTCCAGCTTTTTCTCCGAGCGCGCCACGGCGATTACCGTGGCCCCCATGCGCTTGCCCAGTTCCACCGCCGTTAGCCCTACGCCGCCCGATGCGCCCAGCACCAGCAGGGTTTCTCCCGCTTTCAGCGCCGCGCGCTCCAGCGCCAGATGGCTGGTGCCATAGGCCACCAGAAAGGCCGCGACCTCAACGTGGCTCATGGCATCTGGCACCTCCACACAGCGATCCGCCGCGATGCAGGTATATTCCGCCAGCCCGCCCGCGCCGCCATATGCGCCGATGCGGGTGCCGACCTCGGGATGGCTCACCCCTTCGCCAAGCGCCTCTACCGTGCCGCAAATTTCCATGCCGGGGGTGAAGGGCAGCTCGAATTTCTCCTGATAGCGGCCTTCCACAATCAAAGTATCGCCAAGTTGATACCACAGGTATGCACCCGCACCAAAACCTCGCCCGCTGCCGGGCTGGGGCGGGGGATATCAACCATTTCCATAGGAGAACCGAGGGTATGAATTTGCATCGCGCGCATGATGTTATCCTTCTATATGCTTTGTTTTGACGCGGGGTGCGATTAAAAGGCAAGCCTGATCTTGCTTTGCGCTGAATATTTTTGTATGGGAGCGGGGAACGGGGAGAGTCAGCCAAGGCTCGCCCCGCTATTTTTTTTGAAAAGGCCGGAATTATGGATTTGCGAAACGTCGCGATTATTGCCCACGTGGATCACGGGAAAACCACCCTTGTGGATGAAATGCTGAAACAGTCGGGGATCTACCGCGATAACGAGGCGACAACCGAGCGCGCGATGGACAGCAATGACCTCGAGCGCGAGCGCGGCATTACCATTTTGGCCAAGGCGACCTCGATTGAATGGAAAGGCACGCGCATCAATATAGTAGACACCCCCGGCCACGCCGATTTTGGCGGCGAGGTGGAACGCATTCTTTCGATGGTGGATGGTGTGGTGCTGCTGGTGGATGCCGCCGAAGGCCCGATGCCGCAAACCAAATTCGTGACCGCCAAGGCGCTGGCGCTGGGGCTTAATCCGATTGTGGTGATCAACAAGGTGGATAAGCCCGACGGCGAGCCGGATGCCGCACATGATAAATGCTTTGATCTATTTGCCAATCTGGACGCCAATGATGCGCAGCTTGATTTCCCGATGCTGTTTGCCTCGGGTCGGGCTGGCTGGGCGGATAAAGAGCTGAACGGCTCCCGCGAAAATCTTGATGATTTGTTTGACATGATCCTCGACCATGTGCCGGCACCCAAGCAAATAGAGCATAAAGACGAGCCTTTCCGTATGCTGGCCACCACCCTTGGCGGCGATGCCTTTTTGGGCCGTATCCTTACGGGGCGGGTTGAATCCGGTGTGGCTAAAGCCGGCGACCAAATCAAGGCGATGAGCCGCGACGGGAGCCTGATCGAGAATTTCCGCATTACCAAGGTTTTGGCCTATCGCGGGCTGGAGCAGGTGGGCATCGATGCGGCAGAAGCCGGTGATATCGTATCGATTGCGGGCATGACCAAAGCCACGGTGGCCGATACTTTGAGCGATAAATTGGTGGAAGAGGCCATTCCGGCCCAGCCAATTGATCCGCCGACCATTACCGTAACCTTTGGCATTAATACCTCGCCTTTGGCGGGCCGCGATGGGGATAAGGTGCAAAGTCGGGTGATCCGCGATCGTCTGATGAAAGAAGCCGAATCCAACGTGGCGATCAAGGTGTCCGATAGCGAAGGCGGTGACGCTTTTGAGGTGGCTGGCCGTGGCGAGCTGCAAATGGGCGTGCTGATCGAAAACATGCGCCGCGAAGGCTTCGAGCTTTCGATCTCGCGCCCCCGGGTGCTGTTTCGCACAATTGACGGTGTGAAAATGGAGCCGATCGAGGAAGCCACGATCGACGTGGATGACGAATATACCGGCGCGGTGATCGAAAAGCTGACCCAGCGCAAGGGTGAAGTGATCGAGATGCGCCCCGGCGGCGCAGGCAAAACCCGCATCATCGCCCATGTGCCATCGCGCGGGCTAATCGGCTATCACGGCCAGTTCCTGACCGATACCCGCGGCACCGGTGTGATTAACCGCGTGTTTCATGATTGGGCGCCGTTCAAGGGCAAGATCGAAGGCCGCCGCGCGGGCGTGCTGATCTCGATGGAGGATGGCAGCTCGGTGCCATATGCGATTTTCAACCTTGAGGACCGTGGCAAGTTCTTTATCGGGGCGCAAGAGCAGGTGTATCAGGGCATGATCATTGGCGAGCATAACCGCCCGAATGATCTTGAAGTGAACCCGCTGAAAGGCAAAAAACTGAGCAACGTGCGGGCGAGCGGCAAGGATGATGCGGTAACGCTGACCACCCCCGTGCGCATGAGCCTGGAAGAAGCGATCGCCTATATCGATAATGACGAGTTGGTTGAGGTGACGCCAAACAGCATTCGTATGCGTAAGCGTCATCTGGATCCGGTTGAGCGCAAGCGCGCCTCCAAAACCATCGAGGGCTAGTGATTCGTTAGCATCTGGGCGTGGTTTGCAAAATGCAAAACACGCCCAGATTGCAACGCTGGTGCATTCGCATTTTGCAATTTCCCGTAGGTTGTCTTGCGCTGCAATTATTACAAAGCTATACTTTTCCTTGTATTTACAGGGTTTTGCACGCCTCCGCGATTTTCCGCCCATTATCGTGATTTTTTCGTGAATTCGGTGCCGTAATTGCATATACTCAGCATAGTCAAACTTATCGGAGTTAATAAAGATGAAACACCCTGTAGATGTGCATGTTGGAAAACGCGTTCGGCATCGTCGCTGGATGGTGGGCATGACCCAGCAGCAGCTTGGTGAAGCTGTGGGCATTAAATTCCAGCAAATCCAGAAATACGAAACCGGCATGAACCGCGTGAGCGCCTCTCGTCTTTGGGATATCGCAACGGCGCTGGATGTGGATGTGCGGTTTTTCTTTGAGGGTATCGAAGAGGGCGTAACGGATTCCGCCCCCGAAGAGGCCGCGCCGGCAAGCGGCAAGAAAATGCAAGGCGATCTGCTGGCTGATAAAGAAGCGCTGGAACTGGTGCGCTCCTATTATGCCATCCCCGAGAATCAGCGCCGTAAGCTGTTTGATCTGGCCCGCGTGCTGAGCGATGTAGCTTAGGCGTTCCGTCGCATTGACCCAAGGCTCAAAACATGAAACCTCTGCCTCAAACAGGCGGAGGTTTTTTTATGCAATTCACCCAACCCCAACAGCAAGCCTTGCAGGCCGTGGCCTGCGAGATGGCCGAGGCGGCGCGGGCGGTCACGCTCAAATATTTCCGCAAGCCTGCATTGGCGGTGGATAATAAAGAGGCGGGCGGCTTTGACCCTGTCACCATCGCGGATCGCGAGGCCGAGCAAGCCATGCGCGCGGTGCTGGCCAAGCGCCGGCCCGGGGATGCGATATTTGGTGAGGAATTTGGCAAAACTGCGGGCATTTCGGGCCTCACTTGGGTGCTGGACCCGATTGACGGCACCCGCGCCTTTATCAGCGGCGCGCCGACATGGGGCGTGCTGATCGGGCTGGATGCGGGGCAGGGACCGGTGCTGGGCGTGATTGACCAGCCCTTTACCGGCGAGCGTTTTATCGGTGGTTTTGGCGCGGCTAGCTGGCAGCGGGGCGGCGAGAAAACCCCCTTGAAGGTGCGGGCCTGCGCGGCGCTATCCGATGCGACCCTGATGGCGACCTTTCCCAATATTGGCAACGAGGCCGAAAGCGCCGGCTTTGATGCGGTTTCGGCGGAATGCAAACTGACCCGATACGGCATTGATTGCTACGCCTATGCCCTGCTGGCCATGGGGCAAATCGATCTGGTGATCGAGGCGGGGCTGAACGCCTATGATGTGCAAGGCCCGATTGGCGTGGTGCAGGGCGCGGGCGGGATTGTGACGGATTGGCAAGGCGGACCAGCCCATAATGGCGGACAGGTTATCGCAGCGGGGGATGCGCGTCTGCATGAAGCGGCGCTGGAAATCCTAAATCGCGGTTAATGTGGCAAATCCGGCGATCTCGCTGGCTTGCTGACTGGTCCCCAACACATCACCGGTTTGCCCGCCAAGGGTCCTTTGGGCGAGGCGCATAATGCCCAAGGTTATCAGCGCCATTAGCGCCAGCACCCAGATCGCACCCCAGCCAAAGGCGATAAAGCAAAGCCCCGCGCCGATCAGCACCGCCATGCCCGCCACCGCCCCGTCA
>WFUK01000303.1 GCA_015485015.1 Paracoccaceae bacterium
ATTTTTATCCGCATGCCGTTTTCCGAGCCACAAAACCGCTGCATCCGCATTTCGGCAGGGCGGCCCGAGGATATGGACCTACTGGAAAAAGCCCTGCCCGAGGCCCTGCGCCGCGCCACCAAAAACGAGGACTCCCGGCCATGAACCAGCATGAAAAACTAAACTATGTCGAATTTCACAGCCCCGATCTGCCCGCCACCAAAGCGTTTTTCACCAAGGCCTTTGGCTGGGCCTTCACCGATTATGGCCCTGATTATTGCGATTTTTTCGATCAGGGCCTGAGCGGCGGGTTTTTCAGCTCCGACCAGATGGCCACACCGGATGCAGGCGCGCCGCGTATTATATTTTTCAGCGACCGGCTGGAAGAAACCCTCGCCAAAGTGCAAGCCGCTGGCGGGGTGATTTGCGGCGATATCCAAAGCTTCCCCGGCGGCCGCCGCTTTCATTTCACCGAGCCGGGCGGCAATGAGCTGGGCGTCTGGAGCGATGTGGATGCCGACGGGCAGAAAATAGCATAGACCATGAAAACCAACTCCTATAAGCGCCTATGGCATGGCTGGCTAAAGCGCTATCGCGGCATGCTGATGCTTGGCTTTCTAGGCATGATCGGCGGCGCGCTGGCCTCGGCGGGCTATGCCAAGGCGATGCAATGGATCATTGACGGCTTTCAGACGGCGGACGCGGATGTCATCTGGTGGGGACCGCTTTTGATGATCTTTCTGGCCAGTTCCAAAGGCTTTAGCACTTGGCTTTTTCAGGTCAGCAGCAACGAAGCCTTGGTGCGCGCCGAAACGGATTTGCAAAAAGCCATGCATAAAAAGATGGTTTTTGCCGATCTGGCGCAGGTGCAAAGCGAAAGCGGCACCGCGCTTTCCACCCGCTTCACCGCCGATATTCTGCTGGTGCGGCAATCGGTTAAGCAGATCTTCACCGGCGTTTCCTCGGTGCTGATCTTGCTGGCTACGGTCACGGTGATGCTCAGCATTGACTGGGTCATCACCGTCACGCTGGTTGCGGTTTTCTCGCTCGCGGTCTGGCCGGTAAACCGCGTCGGCGGGCGGCTTCATATCGTTTCGCGCAATACCCAAGATGATCTGGCTTTGATGAGCGGCGAAATATCCGAGGCGCTGGGCGGCATTCGCATGGCCCGCAGCTATCAGCTCGAGCCATATCTTATCCGCAGCGCGGGCAAGATTTTTGACCGGCTTTTAAGGCTAAAAACCCGCCTGATCCGGCTGGAAGCCACACTGTCTCCGATCATGGAAACCCTGTCCGGCGTGGCCATCGCGGCCCTGCTGGCAGTCGTGGCGTGGCGGCTTTCCATCGGCACCACCACCTTGGCCAATTTCATGGCGTTGATGACGGGGTTTGGCGTTATCTCCCAGCCTGCGCGCAATATGGGCAAGACCTTTGCCATGGCCAAGCAGGGCGAAGCGGCGCTGGATCGTATTTTTGAAATCCTCGATATGGAAAGCCGGATTTCCGATCCCGAAAATCCAATTCCTCTATCGCAAGGCAAGGGGGCGATCTCGTTTCAAGGGGTCGGCTTTGCCTATCCGGACGGCAAAAAAGCCCTGCATGATCTGTCGCTCGAGGTGCCAGCGGGGGCCAGCATTGCTTTTGTTGGCCGCTCGGGGGCGGGGAAATCTACTATATTTAACCTGCTGCCACGGCTTTATGATGTCAGCGAAGGGCGCATTGAAATTGACGGCACCGATATTCGCGCGGTCACGCAAGGCGATTTGCGCCGCCAGATCGCGCTGGTGAGCCAGGATTCGATGTTGCTAAGCGGCACAATCGGGCAAAATATCGGCTTTGGGCGCGCGAATGCCAGTCAGGCCGAGATCGAATCCGCCGCCAAATCCGCCGCTGCGCATGGTTTTATATCGGCCTTGCCAGACGGCTATGATACCGTGGTTTCCGCCGGTTCCAGCCCGCTTTCGGGTGGGGAAAAGCAGCGCATTTCCATCGCCCGCGCCATGCTGCGCGATGCGCCGATCCTGCTGCTGGACGAGCCAACCTCGGCGCTGGACGCTGAATCCGAAGCCCAGATCCGCACCGCGCTGGCGCAGCTATCCTCGGGGCGCACCACTTTGGTGATCGCGCATCGGCTGGCCACCATTCGCGATGCCGATATAATTGTGGTGCTGGATCAGGGGCGGATTGCGCAAAAGGGCACCCATGACGAGCTGATAAAAGCCGGCGGGATCTATGCCGAGCTGTTCCATCTGCAATTCGGCGGCTAATTATTTCCGGTAAAGCGCCGCCAGTTTTTCGGGCGAGGCCCCAAGGAAATACCGGATCAGCAGCGCCAAATTCCGGCTGCCACGGCGCAGC
>WFUK01000304.1 GCA_015485015.1 Paracoccaceae bacterium
GAGCGATCTGGGTATGGGCGGTCAGGGCTTTGGCGATCTGCTGGGCAAAATCTCGGGTATGGAATCTTCGCAAGCCAATCTTTATGCGACGATTATTGTGGCTGGGCTGATGCTGGCCTATGTTTTCCTCAATAAAAAGTTTGCGGCCTCACCCGTGCATATTTTTGCCGGTGTCAGCATTGGCCTTCTGGCTGTGGCTGGCTGGATGCTGACCGGCCTTGCGCAGGATGATTTTGCCGATGTGCCGGTGGCACTGACCTCGCTGACCTTTGTGCAGCCTTCGGGCGCAACCGTTGATTACCTGATGCGCTTCACGGCCTATTCCAGCATGGCCTTTCCGGTGGCTGTGGTATTTGGCACTATCCTTGGCGGCTTCCTCGGCGCGGCTTCCAAAAAGGAATTGCAACTGCGGACCTTTAACGGCGAGGCCGATACCGCGCGCAATATGGTCGGCGCGGCGCTGATGGGCATTGGCGGCGTTTTGGCGCTGGGCTGCACCATTGGCCAAGGAGTGACCGGCGTTTCAACCCTCGCTATGGGCTCGTTCATCACCTTTGCTTTCCTTGTGATAGGCGGCGTTTCCGGTATGAAAGTGATGGAGTGGACGGCGTAGGCCACCCTGCAATTAAAGCTAAAAAAGGCGGCCCATCGGTGCCGCCTTTTTTATGTTTGCTGCGTTAAAGCAAGCCCGGATTAATCGTCGATATAATCGCTCAGCGGCGGGCAGGTGCAGATCAGATGCCGATCCCCGTAAGCGTTATCTACGCGGTTCACCGGCGGCCAGTATTTATCCACACGAAAGGCGCCTGGCGGATAGCAGGCCTGCTCGCGGGTATATTTGCGAGACCAATCCCCGACCAGATCCTCGACCGTGTGCGGCGCGTGGGGCAGGGGGCTGTCGGCGTAATCGATCTCGCCATCCTCGATCGCCTGCGCCTCTTTGCGAATGGCCAGCATCGCTTCGATAAAGCGGTCCAGCTCGGCTTTTGGTTCGGATTCCGTTGGCTCCACCATCAGGGTGCCGGCCACGGGCCAGCTCATGGTCGGGGCGTGAAAGCCGCTATCCATCAGGCGTTTGGCAATATCATCCACGCTCACATGCGCGCTTTCGGCCAATGGGCGGGTATCCAGAATGCACTCATGCGCGACGCGGCCAATGGCGGATTTGAACAACACATCATAAGCCCCCTCCAGCCGCTTGGCGATGTAATTGGCGTTCAGGATCGCCACCTTGGTGGCTTGAGCCATGCCCGAGCCGCCCATCAGCAAAATATAGGCCCAGGAGATCACCAGCACCGAAGCGCTGCCCATCGGTGCGGCCGATACCGGCCCGATGCCACCGCCTGTGGGATTGCCCGGCAGGTAAGGCTCCAGATGCTTGCCAACGCCGATTGGTCCCATGCCGGGACCACCGCCGCCATGGGGGATGGCGAAGGTTTTGTGCAGGTTGAGATGGCTGACATCGCCGCCGATCTTGCCGGGCTGCACCAGACCAACCATGGCATTCATATTTGCGCCATCAATATAGACCTGCCCGCCATGCTCATGGGTAATCTCGCATACCTCACGCACGGTTTCCTCAAACACCCCGTGGGTGGAGGGATAGGTGATCATGCAGGCGGCCAGCTTATTGCCAGCGGCTTCGGCCTTGGCGCGGAAATCCGCCAGATCGATATCACCGTTTTCAGCGGATTTCACCACCACCACATCCCAGCCCGCCATATGGGCGCTGGCGGGGTTGGTGCCGTGGGCCGAGGTTGGAATCAAGCAGATATTGCGATCCGCCTCGCCCCGCGCCGCGTGATAATTGCGGATGGTCAGCAGGCCGGCATATTCGCCCTGCGCGCCCGAATTGGGCTGAAGCGACATGGCGTCATAGCCGGTGATCTCGCAGAGCTGGCTTTTGAGATGCTCGGTCAGATCGGTATAGCCCTTGGCCTGATCCAGCGGCACATAGGGGTGCAGGTTGGCGATTTCCGGCCATGTCAGCGGGATCATCTCGGCGGTGGCATTCAGCTTCATGGTGCAAGAGCCAAGCGGGATCATCGCGCGGTCCAGCGCCAGATCACGGTCGGCCAAGCGCCGCATATAGCGGGTCATTTCGGCTTCAGAGCGGTTCATATGGAAGATCGGATGAGTCAGGTATTCGTCGGTCCGCAGCAGATCTTCGGGCAGGCGATATTCGAGGTGCTTGGCGCTGTCATCCTTGAAATCACCGCCAAAAGCCCGCCAAACCGCTTCGATGGTCTCGGGGTAGGTTTGCTCGTCAAGGCTAATGCCGATCCGGTCTTTCCCGATTTGGCGCAGGTTAATACCTTCTTCCACCGCCGCCTTCAAAATCACCCCTTGCAAAGCC
>WFUK01000305.1 GCA_015485015.1 Paracoccaceae bacterium
CAGGGCGAGGCCCTGACCATGAGTGACAATGTGGCTGTGATGCGCGCAGGGGTGATCGACCAAATCGGCGACGGCCATGCGGTGTATGATTCGCCTGCCACGCCTTTTGTGGCTTCTTTTGTGGGTGAAAATAACGTGTTTCGCGGCAAGGTCACCAGTATTCAAGGGGATGAGGCGACCATTGCTTCCAACCGTTCCGGTGAGCTGCTTTCCAAAATCACACCAGCGGCAATCGGCAAGATGAATGTCGGGGATGACGCCATGATGTTTTTGCGCCCCGAAGTGCTGAACCTAGGGAGTGGTGCTGAAAAAACCACGATTTCGGCCAAGGTGCTGAGCGAGGAATTCGAGGGCAACAGTTATAGCATTTTCCTTGAGGGCGATGGCGGCAAGAAAATCAAAATGGCGATGCAGAATATGGGCCAGAACCAGCATAGCTCCAAAGGGGAAATGGTTTCCTTTAGCTATGATGCCAAAAATGCCGTGGTCATGCCCGCTGGCGATCTGGCGTCGGAGTAGCCCCATGAAAAAACCGATGATATTCTCCGAGTTCTTCAAGAATAACGGCGCGGTTATGGGCGGGATACTGATGTTCCTCGTGGTGTTCTGGATCGTGGTGCTGATCCTGCTGCCCCAGCTTTCCATGCTTGATTTTTCGTTTCGCTATAATCTGCCGCCGGCCGATGTGGGCGGGCCAAAAGATGTTTATACCCTGCGCAACTACAAATTCCTGATCTTCGGGCCAGAGGGCGCAACGGGGAATTATAATACCGTTGACCTGATGGTATTTGTCCGCACGATTCTGGCGGCGATGGCGGTGACGGTGATGAATCTGATCCTGTGCTATCCGCTGGCCTATTATCTTGGCCAATCCAAAGGCACCGGTTTTATCCGGCTTTTGGTGGTGATGCTGGTGGTGCCATACTGGATCAACGAAATCCTGCGGGCTTTTGCCCTGCGGATTATCTTTGGCGATGTCGGAGTGATTAACGGATTGATGATGCAGGTGGGGCTGATCGATCAGCCATATGACTTTATCAACGCCGATATCGCGCTTTATGCGGGGCTTGGCTATGCCTATATCCTGCTGATGCTTTTCCCGATGTATAACGTGATTGAAAGCCTGGATCGCAACCAGATCGAGGCAGCGCGCGATATGGGCGCAAGCTGGGTCCGCATCCATCGCCGCGTGGTTATTCCCCATGCCAAGCCCGGTATTGCTTCGGGCATGACCATGGTATTCATGCTATCCGCCGGCGCTTTGGCGGCACCGCAGGTATTGGGCGGCACGTCGAGCCTGTGGTTTACCCAGCTGGTTTATCAATGGTTCAATGACACGCTGAATTGGCAGCAAGGCGCGGCCTATGCCATTGTGCTTTTGGTGGCCTCGATCGCCATCGTGCTGACCTTCATGAAGATATTCAAGGTTAACATGGGGGATATCGGCAAATGAGGTCCAACATCTTGTTCGGGCGTATTGCGCTCGCCGTCTATCTGTTCATCTTCTTCGGATATCTGCTTGGCCCGCTTGTGGTTATGGGCGTCACCGCGTTTAACTCCGCCGGTTTCCCCTCCATCACCCCGTGGCAATGCTTTACCTATGAGTGGTTTAGCACGCTTTTTCAAGACGAGCGCATTCTGAACGGCATCCGCAACAGCTTTATCGTTGGCATCGGCACGGTGATCCTTTCGGTCTCGATCGGCTTGGCGGCCTCCTTGGTGCTGACGCAGGTTTGGCCACGGTTTCGCGGCACCTATTATACCATCATCATCGCGCCCATCCTTATTCCCGGCGTGGTGCTGGGGATCTCGACGCTGGTTTTCTGGCGGCGGGTGTCGGATATGTTTGGCGATAGCGCCCAATTCCTGAATAACGGTATATTCCTGACGATTGTTGGCCAATCCACCTTTATCGCCTCTTATTGTATGCTGGTATTTGTGGCGCGTTTGCAGCGCTTTGACCCGGGCCTGACCGAAGCGGCGCTTGATCTTGGCGCCACCCACACACAGGCGTTTCGCAAAATCCTGCTGCCCTTTATGCGGCCCGCGATTGCCTCGGCGGCGGTGCTGGCCTTTCTGGCGTCCTTCGAGAACTATAACACCACAACCTTTACCTTTGGCTCTTATCCAACACTGACCATCGAGCTTTCGCAAATGGTGCGCTACGGGATTAACCCTTCGATTTCGGCTTTGGCGGTGATCATCGTGGCCATCACCGTGTTTGGTGCCTTGTCGGTCGAGGTTTATCGTCGCCGCAGCAAGCTGAAATCAGGGGATATCAAGCAAGGCAAAGGGTTGCCCGCATGGCTGTTTGGCAATGTCGCCACCATCTTGCTGGTGCTGCTCTCCTTTATGGTCATTGCCATGGTTTACACCGCGCAAAGCTATTCGCCGCAGCAGTGCAAATTTGATTATCGCGAAGCGCGCCAGCTCGAAATTCAAACCAAGATCGACGCCCTGCGCGCCGAGCGTGCGGCCCAGCAAGGCGCGGCGGCTGTTGAAAGCACCACACAAGAGCCAGCCACCCAAGGCGCGGGTGCCGGTGCTTTTGGTAACGTGTTTGCGCCAACCAATCTGGAAGATGCCGCCGGCACGGGTGAAGAAGAAGCGCCTGCCGCTCCGGCTTCGCCTTTTGGCGGGGTATTCAACCCCGGCAATCTGGAAGATGCATCGGGCACCAGCGGGAATTAATCTCGCTGGCGCCCGATGCATCTTCCAGATTGCCGGGGTTGAATAC
>WFUK01000306.1 GCA_015485015.1 Paracoccaceae bacterium
AATACCACCAGCTCGGGCAATCTGCATGGCACCCCGCTCGCCTATCTGACGGGGCAAGCGGGGTTTGAAAATTTCCCTCGGCTCACACCGCTTGATCCCGCCAATATCTGCATCCTCGGCGCGCGCTCCATTGATCCGGCCGAGCAGGCGGGCTTGCGGCGGGCCAAGGTCGAGGTGGTTGATATGCGCCAGATTGATGAACACGGCATCGCCGCACCGCTTCGGCGGTTTTTAGAGCGGGTGAAGGCGGCCAACGGGCTTTTGCATGTCAGCCTCGATGTGGATTTTCTCGACCCGCAAATCGCGCCTGCCGTGGGCACCACTGTGCCCGGCGGGGCCAGCTTTCGCGAGGCGCATCTGTGCATGGAGCTGCTGCATGATAGCGCGCTTGTCACCTCGCTGGATCTGGTGGAACTGAACCCGTTTCTGGATATTCGCGGCCAGACCGCGCGGCTGATGGTGGACCTGACGGCCTCGCTGATGGGCCGCCGGATTTTTGATCGACCTACAAGGAGTTTTTAGAATGAAAGACCTGAATATCGTGCCGTTTGTATCGGTGGATCAGATGATGAAGATCGTGCTGGAAATCGGGGTGGAAACCCTGCTGAAAGAGATGGCGGGCTATATCGAAGCCGATTTCAAACGCTGGCCAAGCTTTGATAAATCCGCCCGCGTGGCCGCCCATTCGCCCGAGGGCGTGATTGAGCTGATGCCAACCTCGGACGGGGTTTCTTATGGTTTCAAATATGTGAATGGCCACCCGGATAACACCAGATCAGGCCGGCAAACCGTGACCGCCTTCGGGGTTTTGGCCGATGTCGCCTCGGGCTATCCGGTGCTGCTTTCCGAGATGACCCTGCTGACCGCCCTGCGCACGGCCGCCACCTCGGCGATGGTGGCCAAGCATCTGGCCCCCAAGGGTGCGCGCCGCATGGCGATCATCGGCAATGGCGCGCAAAGCGAATTTCAGGCGCTGGCCTTCAAGGCAATTTGCGGCATTGATCGCGTGCAGCTTTATGATATTGATCCCGAGGCCACAGCCAAATGCGCCGCCAATCTAGAGGGTTTTGGCCTGCAAACCCAGCAATGCCAAAGCGCGCAGGAGGCGGTCGAGGGGGCGGATATCATCACCACCGTAACTGCCGATAAGCAATATGCCACCATTCTGACCGATAATATGGTGGGGGCGGGGGTGCATATCAATGCGGTCGGCGGCGATTGCCCGGGCAAAACCGAGCTGCATCGAGATATCCTGCTGCGCTCGGATATCTTTGTGGAATTCCCCGAGCAAACCCGCATTGAGGGCGAAATCCAGCAGCTTGCGCCTGATCATCCGGTCACGGAAATATGGCAGGTGATTGCGGGCGAGGCCAAGGGGCGGAGCGATCCGCGCCAGATCACCCTGTTTGATTCCGTCGGCTTTGCGACCGAGGATTTCTCGGCCCTGCGCTATATCAAGGATCAGCTAAGACCCGGCAATCATACTAGGCTGGATATGCTGGCCGATCCCGATACGCCAAAAGACCTGTTTGGCATGTTGCTGCGCGCCGCCCCCTAGAAATAGAGCTTGGGCTGGGCCGGCGCATCCAGCAGTTTGCGATAAAGGTGCCATGTGGCATGCCCCAGCACCGGCAGGACCACAAACAGGCCAAGCAAGGCGGGCAGCATCGCCAAAAGCATCAGCACCGCAATAATCACGGCCCATACCATCAGCACGGCAAAATTCTGCACCACGGCATTTATACTGGTCAAAATCGCGGTAACAAAATCCACCTCGCGCTCCAGCAACAAAGGCAGGCTTAGCAAGGTGATGGAAAAAAGCACAAAGGCAAAAGCCGCCCCGACCGCGATTTCGGCCGCAATCATAACCAGACCTTCGGGGGTGAAAAACAGCGCTAGCGAATTGGTGATATCGGTGAGCGCGCCCAGCCCCATGGTAATGGCAAAAATCGCATGGCTAATCAGCATATAAAACAAAAACCAGACCACGATAATCGCACCCACCCAAGGCAATTGCCGCTTGCGTTCCAGCAGGGCGCAGGTCATCACCCGCCGCCATGTGATGGCCTGCTCATGCTCGATCAGGCAGGAGGTGGCATAAAACCCGACACCGGCAAAAGGCGCCAAGAGCGGGAAGCCAACGGTAAGCGGCATCACCCACCAGATCTCTCCGGTCCAGAGCAGAACCGACAGAATCACATAGCCCCCCATCACATAAAACGCCGAAAAAAACAGTCCGACAAACGGCGCTTGTCGGTAATCAGACCAGCCGTTTTTCAGACATTCGATTAGATCGGACACCGTAATTATATTGATATCAGGCACAATACTGGCCTGCGCTTCCCGCGTGACTTCCATAGCTTTCCCCTTTTTTCTACATTAAAGGGGATATTTTGTCGCAGGTCTAGAAAAAACTGCAAAATGGTGTGGAATAGCCGACAGGCTTAGCCATCCGCCTGGGCCTCGGCGCGGCTTTTTCCGGTCACTTCCAGCGCCAATGCCGCCGCCATGAATTTATCGAGATCGCCATCCAGAACCCCTTGGCTATCAGAGGTTTCCACATTGGTGCGCAGGTCTTTTACCATCTGGTAGGGCTGCAACACATAAGAGCGGATCTGGTTGCCCCAGCCCGCATCGCCCTTGTTATCATGGGCATCTTGAATCGAGGCGGTGCGCTTGCGCATCTCGATCTCGTAGAGCCGCGATTTCAGCGCCGCCATACAGGTGGCGCGATTCTGGTGCTGGGATTTAGCCGAGGCCGTAACCACGATGCCGCTGGGGATATGGGTCATGCGCACCGCAGAATCGGTTTTGTTTACATGTTGCCCGCCCGCGCCCGAGGAGCGATAGGTATCGACCCGAAGGTCTGAAGGGTTGATATCGATCTCGATGGTATCATCGATCACCGGATAGACCCAGACCGAGCTGAACGAGGTATGCCGCCGCGCCGCGCTATCAAATGGCGAAATCCTTACCAACCGATGAACGCCGCTTTCGCTTTTCAGCCAGCCATAGGCGTTTTGCCCCTTGATCTGATAGGTGACGGATTTGATCCCCGCCTCCTCGCCCGCATTATAAGAGGTGGTTTCGATCTTATAGCCATGCTTTTCGGCCCAGCGGGAATACATCCGCGCCAAAATCGAAGCCCAATCACAGCTCTCGGTGCCGCCCGCGCCCGCGTTTATTTCCAGGAAGCAATCATTGCCATCAGCCTCGCCATCCAGCAGCGCCTCCAGCTCTTTTTTCTCGGCCTCGCCGACCAGCGCCGCAATTGCGGCTTCAGCCTCGGCCACCACCTCGGCATCACCTTCCATTTCACCCAGTTCGATCAGGTCAATATTATCCTGCATTTCCGAGAGCAGGGATTTGTGGTTTTCCATCGCATCGGCCAGCATCTGGCGCTCGCGCATCAGCTTTTGCGCCTTGGCGGGGTTGTTCCACAGGTCCGGATCCTCGCTCATGGCGTTGAATTCTTCCATCCGGTGCGGGGCGGTTTCCAGATTCAGCCGCTGGGCCAAAAGATCAACGGTTTTTTGAATCCGGGCGATCTGGTTTTCGGTTTCTGCGCGCATCTGTTGGCTCTTTTCTTAATATTCGTCGCCAGCGGCAAGGCCGCCTTGCGTTACGCGAGGGGGTAAAATCACCGTTTGGCCATTCACTTCTACCGACTGGTTATCCGCTTCACCCTGATTGAAA
>WFUK01000307.1 GCA_015485015.1 Paracoccaceae bacterium
ATCGCGAGCGGGGTTATCCCGATGTGGAAGTTTCCGCTGGCCTATCTGAATTTGCGCTGGATCGCAGCGGGTTTTACCTGACCTATAGCGTGCGCGAAGGCGCGGCGTTTGATTTTGGCCAAGCCTCTGTATCTACCAGCCTCGCCGGCGTTGATGCCGCCGATTTTGACCGCTTTGTGCGCATCCGTCCGGGCCGCAGCTATAAGGCCTCAAAGGTCGAATCTGTTATTGAAGCGATCGAGGCCGAGGCCACGCGCCGTGGCTTGCCTTTCTTGCGCGCCATTCCGCAGGTTACCAAAAACGAGGCCGATGGCACCATTGATATCAATTTCGAATTGGTAAACGGCAATCGTGTTTATGTGGAGCGGATTGATATTCGCGGCAATTCCCAAACCCTTGATCGGGTGATCCGGCGGGAATTCGATATGGCCGAAGGCGATGCCTTTAACCCGCGTAAGCTGCAACAAGCCGAAAACGCGCTGCGCGGGCTGCGGTTTTTCTCGCAGCTTTCGGTAAACACCCGTCCGGGCTCCACGGATGAGAGTGTGATCCTTGAGGTGAACGTGGCGGATCAAGCCACCGGTTCGTTTAACTTTGGCGCAGGATATTCAACCGATAGCGGCCTTTCGGGCCAATTCAGCATCACAGAAAGCAATTTTCTCGGGCGGGGCCAGCGCTTTGCGCTTGAGCTGAGCTATGGTGAAATTTCAAAGGTTGCCAGCTTCGGGTTTACCGAGCCAAACTTCCTGAACCGTGATCTTTCGGCCGGATTTGATATATATTACCGTCAGAATGACCGGGCCGAATCCTCGTTCCAAACCACGGTTTTCGGCTTTAGCCCTTCGCTTTCATTTCCGCTGAGCGATAGAACGCAGGTCGGTCTTTCCTATGATATCGTCTCCGAGGAAATCCGAAATCCGGGGGCTAATGTATCACCGATCATCGCGGCGGATGTCGGCACCGAAGTGCGCTCGGCGCTGCGGCTGTCCATTAGCCATGATCGCCGCAATTCCAGCACAGATCCGACATCTGGCTACATCCTTCGCTTTAGCACTGAATATGCCGGGCTTGGCGGCTCTGCCAATTATTCAAAAACCACGGCGCGGGCCAAAGGGTATTTTAATCTGTTTGACGAAGCCTTGGTATTCTCTGCGGATGTTGAAGGCGGGGCGCTTTATTCATTGGGCGGCACCGCTTCACGGATCACCGACCGGTTCTCGCTTGGCGGTAATTCTTTCCGTGGCTTCACCGTTGGCGGCATTGGGCCGCGCGATGATGACGGCCTAAATGTAAACGATTCCCTTGGCGGTAATTTCTATGCGGTAGCCCGTATTGACGCCACATTTCCTGTTGGCCTACCATCCGAGCTAGGGATCCGGGGCGGGCTATTTGTTGATGCCGGTTCGCTTTGGGGGCTGGACGGAAATCCGGTTGGTGCGAGTGGCGCTATTGATTACAGCGCACAGCTTCGGGCCTCTGCCGGTTTTGCGCTATATTGGGATACGCCGATCGGGCCGTTGGTGTTTAACTGGTCCAATCCGTTCCTGTCGGTCGCTGGTGATATAACCCAAAGCTTCAGCGTTTCGGTTAAAACCGCATTTTGAGGATGTGGAAGCCGGTCTTGAAAGCAGGTCTTGCCGTTTTCTGGCTGGGCCTTTCGAGCCTGCTCGCGTCAGCACAAACCGATCTATTCCCCACAGTGCAACCATTCCCGACCTACGGCGCGCCGAGTATATTGATCATAAACCAGGAGGCGCTATTTTCCGAAACCGCATTAGGCCAGGATATTTTGGCCCTGGAGCAGCATGAGCAGGAAGTCTTGATCGCGGAAGGTCGGCGCATTGGCGCGGCATTTGAAGCCGAAGAAAAAGATCTCACCCTGCAGCGCGATACGCTGCCGCCGGATGAATTCCGGCGACTCGCGGATGCCTTTGATGAAAAAGTAGTGGCGGCGCGGAGAGAGCAGGAAACCAATGACGCCACCTTGATTGCCAATATCGAAGCCCGACGTCGCACGTTTTTCAAAGCGGTGGTGCCGATATTGGCGGCGTTAATGCAGCGATATAGTGCTGCCGCGATTGTAGATCAGCGATCTGTGCTCTTGTTTGATCGCAATCTGGATATTACAAGTGAAGCCATAGATTTACTGGATCGAGCCTACGCGGACGATCCCGGTATGTTAGAATCGTTAGGACAAGAAAATGACTGATACCCCGGCCGAGATGCTAAGTTTTGATATTCACAAGATTATGGACCTGCTCCCGCATCGCTATCCCTTTCTATATATTGAAAAAATGAAGGATGTTGTGCTGGGGCAAAGCGCCGTTGGCATAAAAAACGTCTCGGCGGCGGAGCCGGTCTTTCAGGGGCATTTTCCGGGTAAGCCGGTTTTCCCGGGGGTGCTGATTGTGGAAGCCATGGCCCAAACCGCTGCCGCGCTGGTGGTCGAGACCCTCGGTCTTTCCGGTAAAAATCCGCTGGTGTATTTTATGTCGCTCGACGGCACCAAGTTTCGCAAGCTGGTAGAACCCGGCGATCAGGTAGAGCTGCACGTAAACCTGATGCGCAAGCGCGGTAATGTGTGGAAATTCGAGGGCAAAGCCCTTGTTGACGGCAAGCTGGTGGCTGAATCCGAGTTCACAGCGATGATCGTAACCCCTGATAAAAAATGAGCATTCATCCAAGTGCAATCATTGAAAATGGCGCTGTGGTCGGCGCAGGCTGCTCGATTGGCCCGTTTTGCCATGTCGGGCCGCAAGTGGAGCTGCAGGATGGTGTGCATTTGCACAGCCATGTCGCCATTTCCGGCCATACCCGCATCGGCGAAAAAACCGAGATTTGGCCGTTTGCCAGTGTTGGGTCCCAACCGCAAGATCTGAAGTTTGACGGTGAAAAAACCCGTCTGGAAATCGGGGCGCGCACGATGATTCGCGAAGGCGTGTCGATCAATCCCGGCACGGCGGGTGGTGGCGGGCTAACGAAAATCGGTGATGACTGTCTTTTTATGCTGGGCACCCATGTCGGCCATGATTGTCGGGTTGGAAATCGTGTGGTGATGGCAAATCATGCATCTCTGGCGGGACATGTTTCGGTGGGTGAGGGCGCGATTATTGGCGGTTTGGCCGGTATCCACCAGTTTGTTCGGATTGGCGAGGGCGCGATTGTGGGCGCCTTGGCGATGGTGGTCGCCGATGTTATCCCGTTTGGCTCGGTTATTGGCGAGCGACCAAAACTAGCGGGTTTGAACCTGGTCGGGCTAAAGCGGCGCGGGGTTTCCCGGGCCGAAATATCGGAATTGCGCGCGGTTTATCGCGAGATATTCGAAGCCGAAGGGCCAGTGCGCATACAGGTCGAAAAGCTGCTGGAGCAGAGACATGGCGAGAGAGCCATGCAGATTCTGGAATTTATGCAAAGCGAATCTGATCGCTCATTTTGCATCCCGAAAGTTAAATAATGGAAGCGCTGGGTATTATTGCCGGAAGCGGGGTCTTGCCCGAAATGGTGGCGCAAGAGTGCAAATCCAGCGGGCGCAATTATCTGGTGGTTCAGTTTGAAGGGGTAGATATTCCGTGGGCTGCCGATCATCCTGTGCTGAATGCCACATTTGAAAAGCCGGGTAAACTCTTCAAAGGGCTAAAAAAAGCCGGGGTTGAAACCGTTACGATGGGCGGAGGCATGGGCCGACCCCGGCTCAACCCGCTGAAATTCGACGCAACGGGGTTACGCTTGGCGCCTGTCGTGATGAACGCCCTAAAGGGGGGGGATAATTCTACTTTAGGGATTGTAGCTGCGCTTTTTGAAGCGGAAAATTTTACAGTGATCGGTGTGCATGAGGTGTTGCCTACTCTTTTGGCTCCGCTTGGGGTGCCGACATCTGTGAAGCCTAGCGAGGGTGATTTGCGCGATGCCGACCGCGCTACTTTGATCGTGGAGGCGCTTGGCGCGGTCGATGTTGGCCAAGGGGCGGTGGTGGCGCAGGGGCTTTGCCTTGGGCTTGAAAGCCTGCAAGGAACGGATGCGATGCTGCGATTTGTAGCGCAAAATCCAGCGCGACTGCCGGATAAAAAGGGCAGCAAAGGGGTGTTGCTGAAGCGCCCGAAGCCAGAGCAGGATATGCGCCTCGATATGCCGGCCATTGGCCCGGATACCTTTACGGCGATTGCCGAGGCTGGATTGGCAGGCGTTGTGGTGCAGGCCGGAGAAACATTGGTGCTGGGGCTTGAGGAAACGGTGGCGCGCGCCGATGAGCTTGGGTTGTTTTTGTGGGTGCGCTGAGGGTCTATTTGGTCGCTGGCGAGGCTTCCGGTGATCGCTTAGGCGCAGCGCTGATGCGCGGGCTAAAGACAGAAACGGCTGATAATATTGAATTTTATGGCGTTGGCGGGCCTTTGATGCAGGCCGAAGGGCTGGAAAGCCTGTTTGACATGAACGAGCTGGCGATCTTTGGCTTGCTCGAGGTTTTGCCAAAATACCGACACCTGAAGCGTCGGCTGGAGCAAACCGCGATGGACCTGCTTGCCGAGGCACCCGATGCGCTGATTACCATTGATAGCCCCGGTTTTTGCCTTCGACTGGCAGCCAAGTTACGGCCGGATTTCAAAGGAAAGATCATTCATTATGTCGCGCCTTCGGTTTGGGCTTGGAAGCCGGGGCGGGCGGTGAAAATGGCGCGGCATGTGGATCATGTGCTGGCCTTGCTGCCGTTTGAGCCGCCATATATGGAGGCGGCTGGAATGAGCTGTGATTTTGTCGGTCATCCGGTCGTGGCCGAAGCTTCGCCGGATGAAAAGGCCATTGCCGAACTACAAAAAGACGGGCCGTTGATCACCCTGCTGCCCGGCTCCCGCATGGGAGAGATTACCCGTTTAGCTCCGATTTTCTTTGCGGTTGCCAAACAGCTGGAGGGGTATCGGTTCGCGATCCCTGTTTCTGGCAATCATCTAATCGAGCCTCTTACACGGATGTTGGACGAATCGGGGCTGAAGGCCGAGTTGATATTGCCCGAAACCGGCCTCAAAACCGCCGTGTTTGCCGCCTCAACGCTGGCGCTGGCGGCATCGGGGACGGTATCGATCGAGCTGGCGGCAACGCGCACGCCCATGGTGATCGGCTACAAGACCAACTGGCTCACGGCAGCTATAATGCGGCGCGCGATGCTGGCTCCTTCGTTTACTTTGGTGAATTTGCTGACAGATTCCAAGGCCGTGCCTGAATTCGAGCCGCGCGATTGCACGGTGGAAAACCTGTTAACAGCGATGCGGGCTTTGCTGGATGATCCCACGGCGCGGGCCGAGCAGGTGCAAATCGGCCAGCGTGCAATCCGCGCATTGGGGAAGGGCGGCGATGATCCCGGCTTGCGGGCCGCCCGCTCTGTTCTTTCATTTATTCAGTGAAATCAATGCATTGAGCCGATGTTTTTTGAGCCAAAACGGCTGGGTCGATGGCAAATACATGGTGCGGCGTGCCGGCGGCGGCCCAGATGATATCAAAATCCATCAAGCGCGGATCCATAAATTTCACGACCGGATTTAGATGCCCGATCGGGGAAACACCGCCAATGGCAAATCCGGTATAGGCGCGAATGCTGGCCGCATCGGCGCGCTCCAGGCTATGGCCTAAAGCGGCCTCGGCTTTGGGTAACGACACCCGATTTCCCCCGGCGGTCATAAACAACACATGCTGATCCGAGCCTGCTTTGCGAAACAATATCGATTTTACGATTTGATCAACCGTGCAATCGCGCGCATCTGCTGCCATTTGCGCCGTGGTGGTGGGCGCGGTCTCGCGGATGATCTCAATGGAAAGGCCGAGCGCTTTCGCCTCGGCCTCCACACGTTTCAGCGATTTACTCACCGGTTTTCAACATCGACATAGTCACGGAACGTCGCGCCTGTATAAAGCTGGCGCGGCCGGCCGATTTTCTGCGTTGGGTCCGAAATCATCTCTTTCCATTGCGCAATCCAGCCAACGGTGCGGGCCAAGGCAAAGATCGGCGTAAACATCGAAGACGGGAAACCC